>NZ_PVWS01000001.1:0-277178 GCF_004126395.1 Roseovarius sp. A46
CCGCGGCGTGATCCTGGGTGGAGAAGATGTTGCACGACGCCCAGCGCACGCTCGCGCCCAGCTCCACCAGCGTCTCGATCAGCACGGCGGTCTGAATGGTCATGTGCAGGCTGCCGGCGATCCGCGCGCCCTTGAGCGGCTTGTCCTCGCCATAGTCCGCGCGGAGCGCCATCAGACCCGGCATCTCGGTTTCGGCGATGTCGAGTTCCTTGCGGCCGTAACCCGCGAGCGCGATGTCCTTGACGATATAATCCTGTGCCATTCGGGGGGTGGCTCCTTGCGTTGCAATATCGCGAGGCAGATAGCACTCGCCCCCCGATTGGGCAATGCGCGATCACCCCGCCACACCCCCGACGGCGGCGGTGGTGGCCCCGGTCCAGTTCTGACCAGTCGCCACGATACAGCTCACCCCGTTGGGACGCGTGACGAAAACGGTAAAGCTGCCGGTCTCTTCCGAGGCCCAGACCTCGAGCAACTGCTGCGGGTTCTGCAAGCCGCCCCCGGCAGGGCTTTCCTTGTAACGGCCTTCAAGCCGCTCGACGAGCGCATCGCGTGGCAGGCAGGCCACGCCCTGTGCCTGCGCCTGCGCCGCAAGCGGCGGGGCAAGCGGCGGGGCAAGCGCGGCGGCGCCAAAGATGAGTGCGGTGGAACAAAGACGTTTGAACATGGTGTCCTCCATTGATGCCGGGCGCGCGGGTTGCGCGGCCTCCTGCCCAGAATCTGGGAACGGCGGCGCCACGCCGCACTAAAATTCGGCGCACAACCGCGCGAGGCGCCCGTGTGCCTCTGGTGCCGGGCACGCTTCGGGGCTACCTCGGGTGGATGACACGCCACCTCACCTTTTCCGGCCCCGCGGCGCGGCTGCAATACGCCCTGTTGATGGCGCTCTTCCGCGTCGCGGTGACGCGCGGTCTCTATGGCCGTTTTGCGCGGGGGCTTGGGTGGGTGTTTCCCTCTGGCACGGCGGTCTGGCTGCACGAGGACGGCGCTCCGCCCTATCGCATCGCACTCGATGACGGCTACTGGACGCGATTCGCGCTCTGGCGCGCGCCCTACGAGCCCGAGGTCGCCGCCGTCCTTCGCGCCGCCGCCGGGGCCGCCGCTCTCTTTTGCGATCTTGGCGCAAACAAGGGCTATTGGACCACCCGAGCCGCACCGCTCTTTGACCGTGTCATCGCGGTCGAGGCCTCGAATGCCACCTTTGCCGCGTTACAGGCCAATGCCGGGCACCTTCCCAACGTCACCCTGCACCGCGCGGCGATTCATGGGCGCTCAGGAAATACGCTGGAATTCGTCAACACCCATCTCAGCCACGCCTCTGCCCGGCTCGCGGGCGATGGACCCACGCGCGCTCAGGATCATGTCGAGACCGTGACCACACTAGCCGTCGATGATCTCGTGCCCGCAGGCCAGCCCGCGCTCATCAAGCTCGATGTCGAGGGGGCCGAGATCTCGGCCATCGACGGTGCCGCCCGCGCGCTCAAGGACGGCGCCGTGCTGATCTACGAGGATCACGGAAACGATCCGGACTGCACGGTCAGCGCGTACCTGCTGGATCAGCCCGACATGCGGCTCTATTTCGCCGGAAACGGCCTTGTTTCCATGCCGGACCTCGCCTCCATCCGCACCCTCAAAAGCGATCCGTTCAAGGGCTACAACTACATCGCCGCCAGGGAGGGTTCGCCGCTCCTCGCCGCCATCGCCGCGCGCTTTGCAAATCTCCCGCAGTCCCGCTAATCAGGGTCACCCAAAGACCGGAGCCCCCATGCCCAAACCCCGCGCCTGGCAAAAGATGCTCTCGGGCCGCAGGCTCGACCTGCTCGATCCCACGCCCGTCGATATCGAGATTGAGGATATCGCACATGGGCTGAGCTTCGTCGCGCGCTGGAATGGCCAGACGCTGGGGAATTTTCCCTATTCGGTGGCCGAGCACTCTCTGCTGGTGGAGCGGCTCTATTCCCGGCTAGCACCGCGCGCACCGTCAAAATGGCGGCTCGCGGCGCTCTTGCACGATGCCCCGGAATACGTCATCGGCGACATGATCTCGCCGGTCAAGAACGCGGTTGGGCCGGGCTATGACGAGCTCGACAAGCGGCTCGCGGCGGCGGTGCATCTGCGGTTCGGCCTACCCGCCACACTGCCCGCGCAGGTGAAGCGACAGATCAAGCGCGCCGACAAGGTCAGCGCCTGGATGGAGGCCACCGAAATCGCCGGGTTTACCGTGGCCGAGGCCGACCGCTTCTTCGGCAAGCCCGACAGCGCACTAATGGAGGGCCTGAGCCTGAGCCTGCGCCCCCCGGTCGAGACGCGCGCGGCCTATCTCGTGCGACACAAGGCGCTGATCGCGGAGATGGGTTAGATCCATCCGCCCCGTGACATCAATCCCAGCGCCTCGAGCTGCCGCCAACCGGCGAGCCGGGTGGAACGCGGGCACCACAGGTCCGGGTCGGCGGCGAGCGCATCGTAATATCTGTCGTATAGCGCGCTATTGGCAAAATGTTCCTGCCGGTGCTTTTCCTCACCCGCGCGGACCACCGCCGTGTCGAGGAATTTCGAATGCAGCAGCACCCCGGAGGTCAACTCGCCCCCGTCGGTGGCATAGACATGGTTGAGCCGCCGCGGCAGCAGGCTGTGACTGGAGCTGACATAGGCATAGCGCCAGTGCCATTTCACCAGCGGCACCTTGCCCATCGTCGGCGCGCGGCGCGGCTCGGTGGCAAAGAACAGGCGCGCGCGGGGGCCGCCCTGTATCCAGAGGTTCTGCAAGTCCGCCTTGCGCCGCAGCCCGTAATTGCCGGCGTCGAACCAGCACAGGCTGTGGAACGGGTCGTCGCCGGGCGCGTGGCACTGCGTCGAGAGCCGCCCTTTCGGATACATGTCGAGCATCAGCGCGCCGAAGGACGCACGCCCCTGGCGCTCCAGCCAGTCGCAGAGCGCGGGCAGGGGCCGTGTCTCGTGATAGGGGTAGACGAGGCATTCGTCGGCATCGAGCGTCAGGCACCAATGCCCGTGCCCGTGCCGCATCATGAGCCATGTCAGCCAATCCATCCCGAATCGCGACCGTTTGTAGCTGTGCGCCGTGGTCCAGAGCGACACGTCGTCTTGCTTGGCGAGATGGTCGCGCGTGCCATCGTCGCTGGCATTATCGACGATCAGGAAGTGATCCACGCCGAGACGCCGGTGATGGGTGAGAAAATGCCCGACCCGCTGCGCCTCGTTGCGCATCGTGGCAAAGCACAGGATGTCATCCGCCCCGATGCCCCCGGTTCTGTCGATGACGGCGCGCAGCTGCCGCCGCTTTGTCACCGCCCGCGCCAGCAGCCTGCGCCGCCGCCAGCGCAACCGGTAGGCCAGGATCAGGTCTTTCAAGGTCTCGCGCACCGCCTGCCGCCCCTTCTTGCCCGGTTTCAGGGTCGGCGGTTCCGATCGCAAAGTCCAGCGTCCACGCGCCCGCCTATTGCGCCGCTTTGTCGGCGTAAACCGTATCGGAGATGTAGTTCCACAGATCGTCGCGCAAGTCGTCGCGCGCCAGGGCAAACGCCACCGTCGCCTGAAGGAACCCGGCCTTGGACCCGCAATCGAAACGCTGCCCGCGGAAGCGGTAGCCGTAGACCTCCTCGCCATCCTCGCGCGCCGCGTCGATCGCGTCGGTAAGCTGGATTTCGCCGCCCGCGCCGGTCTGTTTCTTGTTCAGTTTCTGCAGCACCGTGGGCGTCAGGATATAACGCCCGATCACCGCGAGGTTGGACGGTGCGGTGCCTGCCTCGGGCTTTTCCACCATGCCCTTGGTCGAGACGATGCTGCCCATGTCCTCCTTGACGTCGAGGATACCGTAGGCGTTGGTCCTGTCGTCGGGCACTTCCATCGCGGCGACCATGTTGCCGCCGGTCTCCTCGAACGCCTCGACCATCTGCTGCAGGCAGGGCTTTTCCGCGGCGATCACGTCATCGGGCAGGATCACGGCAAAGGGCTCGTTGGCAATGAAGCGACGCGCGCACCACACCGCGTGGCCGAGGCCGAGCGGCTTGTGCTGGCGTATGTAGGCGATCTCGCCGCTGTCCATGTTGGTGGACTTGAGGATATCGAGAAGCTCGTCCTTGCCCTTCTTGCGCAGCTCCTGCTCGAGCTGCGGGGCATTGTCGAAATAATCCTCGAGCGCGTTCTTGCCGCGCGACGTGACGAAGATGAATTCCTTGATCCCGGCGGCGCGCGCCTCGTCGATGGCGTATTGCACCAGCGGGCGGTCAACCAGCGTCATGATTTCCTTGGGCACCGACTTCGTCGCCGGAAGAAACCGTGTCCCGAGGCCCGCCACCGGAAAGATCGCCTTGGTTACTCGTTTACGCATAAACTGCTCCTGAATGGAATTTTGCGCTACAATACATAAATGGTGGCGTATTTGTATAAGGTTAAGGTGAAACTGTGGGCATTTTTTGTCATCTCACAACCGGGGCGCGCGGCGGGGCCGCCAGCGGCATGTGTCGGTTGACGTCCTTGTAGAGCAGATAGCGAAATGGCCCCGGTCCCCCGGCATAGCAGGCCTGGGGACAGAACGCGCGCAGCCACATGAAATCGCCTGCCTCGACCTCGACCCAGTCGCGGTTGAGCCGATAGACGGCCTTGCCCTCGAGCACGTAGAGCCCATGCTCCATCACGTGCGTCTCCTCGAAGGGGATCACGCCGCCGGGCTGAAACGTGACGATGGTCACGTGCATGTCGTGGCGCAGATCCTCGGGATCGACAAAGCGCGTCGTCGCCCATGCGCCGTTTGTGTCGGGCATCGGCACGGGCGCGATCTCGCGCTCGTCAAGCACCAGGGGCGGCGGCGCATCGAGCCCCTCGACCGCGACATAATGCTTGCGAAACCAGTGAAAGCGCAGCGGCGCATCGCCCGCGTTGCGCAGCCGCCACTCGGCGCCGGGGGGGATGTAGGCATAACCGCCCGGCCCCAGATCATGCGCCTCCTCGCCGATATGGAGACGCATCGCTCCATCCAGCACAAAGAGCACCGCCTCGGTGCCCGGCTCGGTCTCGGGGCGATCGCTTCCGCCTCCGGGGGCGATCTCTGCGATATACTGCGAGAAGGTCTCGGCAAAGCCCGACATCGGGCGCGCCAGCACCCAGAATCGCGCACCCTCCCAGAACGGCAGCAGGCTTGCGACGATATCGCTCATGCAGCCGCCGGGAATGACGGCATAGGCCTCGGTAAACACCGCGCGCCCGGTCATCAGCCGGGTCTGCGGCGGAAGCCCGCCCTCGGGCGCGTGGTAGGAACGGTCGGTCATGGCATGGTCTCTCCCGAATGGCCCGGCGCGGTGCAGCGCTCAGGCGATATCCATCTCTCGCATCATTGCCTCCAGGCGCGGCACGTCCTCGGGATTGTTGAGCTCCCAGAACTGCCGCCCGCGGGCCTCCACCTCGACGCAGAGCATCGCGCGTCCGTTCTCGAGAAAACGCAACTGCTCCAGCCCTTCCAGCCCTTCGAGCGGCCCCGCCTCCCAACCCGAATAGGCCGCGAGCGCCGCCGCACGATAGGCATAGACGCCGACATGATGAAACACCGGCGTGGCATCGGTATCGTCGTAGCGGTCAGGGGTGAAAGGGATCACCTCCTTGGAGAAATAGAGCGCGTGGCCCAGGCGGTCGAAAACGGCGGTGGTGCCGCCGACACGCCCCTCGGCGCGGTCCTGCAAAAAGCCGTTCAGCGCGCGCCCGTCGCAGCGCAGCACCGGCGTCGCCGCGCCGGCCTCCGGATCGGCGCGCAGCCCGGCCACGAGGTCCGACACGAACCACGGCGGGGTAAGCGGGGCATCGCCCTGAAGGTTGACGACAACCTCGTATCCACCGCCCAGCGCGGCATGGGCCGCAGCGCAGCGCTCGGTGCCGTTGGCGCAGGTTTCAGGCGTCATCACAACCTCGGCGCCGAATCCCTCCGCCGCGTCGCGGATACGCGCGTCGTCGGTCGCCACCACCACGCGGTCCACGCCCGGCACCGCGCAAGCAGCGGCCCACGAGCGTTCGATCAGCGTGCGCGCCACGCCTCCCGCGCCCTTCAGCGGCACCAGCGGCTTGCCGGGATAGCGGGTCGAGGCATAGCGCGCGGGGATGACGACTAGCACGCCCACGCTCAACCCTCCGCGAGATCGACGCCCGGCGCGCAGGCGATGAAGAACGGGTTTGCGAACCCCGGCTTGCCATAGGTAAGCGGCGTCAGATCATCGAAGCGCAGCACGCGCCCCCCCGCACCCGCCAGCACGGCGTGACCGGCGGCGGTGTCCCATTCCATCGTGCGCCCCAGGCGCGGGTAGAGATCGGCCTCGCCGCTCGCCACGAGGCAGAACTTGAGTGAAGAGCCAGCGCTCGTCATGTCGCGCACATTGTAGCGCGAGATATAATCGTCGGTGGCCTGATCGCGATGCGATTTGGACGCCACCACCATGAGCGCGGCATTGTCCGGCTGCGAAACGCGCAGCGGGCTCTGCGCGCCGGGTGTGTCGAGATCGAATGGCCCCGCCTCCTCGACGGCGCGGCCATCGGGCAGGGTGTAGAACATGCGGCCCCGCGCGGGCGCATAGACGATTCCGCGCACCGGTACGCCGTCCTCGACCCAGGCGATGTTGACGGTGAAATCCCCCCGCCGGTTGATGAATTCCTTGGTTCCGTCCAGCGGATCGACGATGAGAAAACTCGTCACGCTCTGCCCGTGCGAGGCGGCCTGTTCCTCGGTGACCAGCGCCACATCGGGAAATGCCGCGCGCAGCCCTGCCGAGATTAACGCGTCCGCCGCCTCGTCGGCCTCGGTCACCGGGCTTGCGTCGGATTTCACCTTCACCTCGAAATCAGGGCCCCCGTAGATCTCCATGATCCGCGCGCCCGCGGCGATCGCCAGCCGGCGCATTTCCGCGATCAATCGTTCCTGCTCCAAATCGTCGTTCCCCTGCCTGATTTGCGCCACTTTGCGGCACTAGTGGATGGATCAATCGATGCCCCTTATGCTAGGTTCGGTGCGGATCGGCAAGGAACCGGCCACAGGGGTCGCCGGGAACGAGGCAACAGCGCATGTTCAAGACCGTCCGACCGTCGTCCTCGCTGCATTCGGCGGTCGTGATCCTAGAGTTGATCTACCACGCCACCGTGCGCAGCATCCGCCAGCAGCACGGCAACGCCATCGTGGCGCTCGGAATCAACATCCTGACCGTCATCATCATGGTCATTGCCTTCTACCTGTTCTTCACGGTGCTGGGCATCAAATCGGTCAAACTGCGCGGCGATTTCCTGCTGTTCATGATGTCGGGAATTTTCCTGTACATCACGCATATCAAGGCGCTCGGCGCGGTCGTGGGCTCAGAGGGGCCCGCCTCGCCGATGATGCAGCACGCGCCCATGAATACCGCGATCACCATCTCTTCCGCGGCACTCGGATCGCTCTATATCCAGACGCTGTCGCTCATCATCGTGCTGTTCGTGTACCACGTCGGCTTCAAGCCGATCACCATCTACCAGCCGGCCTATGCCTACGGCATGGTGCTTGTGGCGTGGTTCACCGGGGTCGGCGCGGGGCTCGTGCTGCTGGCGCTCAAGCCGTGGTTCCCCACCTTCGTCAAGCTGTTCACCACAATCTACCAGCGCGCCAACATGATCGCCTCTGGCAAGATGTTCGTGGTCAACATGCTGCCACCCACCATGTACAAGATGTTTGCCTGGAACCCGCTGTTTCACAACATCGACCAGGCGCGCGGCTACGTGTTCATCAACTACTTCCCGCACAAGACGTCGTTGATGTACCCGATCTATATCGGCATCTGCCTCGTCATGCTCGGGTTGATAGGCGAGTTCTACACGCGCCGCCACGCCTCGCTGTCGTGGAGTGCGCGGCGCTGACGCCTTGGTCCGCGTCCTGTCCGTCTCAGGTGACGGCGCGCATGGTCAGGTTGATGCGTCCCGGCCCGCGCAACAGCCGCGACGAGCCCGGGCGAAGCCGGTCCACCCCGTGATAGGCGAGCCGCGCCGCGCCGCGCAGCACGATGACATCGCCCGACTGCAGCCAGGCGGATTCGGTCGGCCCGCCGCGGATCGTGTTGCCCACGCGAAACAGCGCCTCGTCGCCCAGCGAGATCGACACCACGGGCCAGTCGAAATCGGCCTCGTCGCGGTCCTGGTGCATCCCCATGCGCGCCTCCGGCTCGTAGAAATTCACCAGGCAGCAATCGGGATCGCGCCGCCCTTCCACCAGCGCCCGCCAGACGCCAAGCGCGGTTTCGGGCACGGGCGGCCATTCCATGCCATCGGGGTGGCGCGGCTCGTAGCGATAACCCTTGCGGTCGCTGATCCAGCCCAGCCGCCCCGCCGAGGTCATGCGCACGCTCATCGCCTTGCCCGAGGGCGTGATGGGGCGAAAGAGCGGCGCCGCCATCACCACCGCGCGCACCTCCGCAACGAGCCGCGCCTGCGCGTCGGACGCGAGCCAGCCACGGTAGAGCGCGGCGCCGCGCAAGGTGAAGGTCGGGTCGATCATGGCGGCTTTTTTCATCGCACGCGCAGGGTCCCTGTGGCAATCGGGTCGAATTGACCGCAAAGCGCAAGCCGGAATGCTTGCAGGGCTGACCCGCCCTGCCTATATAGCCCACGAACCGCGGGACGGCCTTGCCGCTCCGCGTCACAAATCCGGGGGCCCGATGCCGAAACGGGTCGGGGCTCCGCCACATCGCCTGAATTAAGAAGGGATCGAAAACATGGCCAAAGTGATTGGTATCGACCTCGGGACCACCAATAGCTGCGTCGCGATCATGGATGGCAGCCAGCCCCGCGTGATCGAGAACTCGGAAGGTGCCCGCACCACCCCCTCCATCGTCGCCTTTACCGAGAGCGAGCGGCTCGTCGGCCAGCCCGCCAAGCGGCAGGCGGTGACCAACCCGGAAAACACGATCTTCGGCGTAAAACGCCTGATCGGTCGTCGGGTGAACGATTCCGATCTCGCCAAGGACAAGAAGAACATGCCCTTTGCCGTGATCGACGGTGGCAACGGCGACGCTTGGGTCGAGGCACGCGGCGAGAAATATTCGCCCAGCCAGATTTCCGCCTTCATCCTCGGCAAGATGAAGGAAACCGCCGAGAGCTATCTCGGCGAGGAGGTGACGCAGGCCGTCATCACCGTTCCCGCCTATTTCAACGACGCCCAGCGCCAGGCCACCAAGGACGCCGGCAAGATCGCCGGCCTCGAGGTGCTGCGCATCATCAACGAGCCGACGGCGGCCGCGCTTGCCTACGGTCTCGAAAAGGAAAACACCCACACCATCGCCGTCTATGACCTCGGCGGCGGCACGTTTGACGTGACCATCCTCGAGATCGACGACGGTCTCTTCGAGGTGAAATCCACCAATGGGGACACGTTCCTCGGCGGCGAGGATTTCGACATGCGCATCGTCAACTACCTCGCCGAGGAATTCCAAAAGGAACACGGCGTAGATCTGACGCAGGACAAGATGGCGCTCCAGCGCCTCAAGGAGGCCGCCGAGAAGGCCAAGATCGAGCTGTCGAGTTCTAGCCAGACCGAGATCAACCAGCCGTTCATTTCGATGAGCTCCAACGGCCAGCCGCTGCACATGGTGGTCAAGCTCACCCGCGCCAAGCTCGAAAGCCTCGTGAACGACCTCATCACCGCGTCGATCAAGCCGTGCAAGGCAGCGCTCAAGGATGCCGGCATCTCCGCCTCCGAGGTGGACGAGGTCGTGCTCGTCGGCGGCATGACGCGGATGCCCAAGGTGATCGAGGAAGTGACCAAGTTCTTCGGGCGCGAGCCGCACAAGGGCGTCAACCCCGACGAGGTCGTCGCGATGGGCGCCGCCATTCAGGCAGGCGTGCTGCAAGGCGACGTCAAGGACGTGGTTCTTCTCGACGTGACCCCGCTCAGCCTCGGCATCGAGACGCTCGGCGGTGTGTTCACGCGTCTCATCGACCGCAACACCACGATCCCGACCAACAAGTCGCAAATCTTCTCCACCGCCGAGGACAACCAGTCGGCCGTGACGATCCGCGTCTTCCAGGGCGAGCGCGAGATGGCTGCCGACAACAAGATGCTCGGCCAGTTCAACCTCGAGAACATCCCGCCCGCGCCCCGTGGCATGCCGCAGATCGAGGTGACCTTCGATATCGACGCCAACGGCATCGTCAATGTCAGTGCCAAGGACAAGGGCACCAACAAGGAGCAGAAGATCACCATCCAGGCATCGGGCGGCCTGACGGACGAGGATATCGAGAAGATGGTCAAGGAGGCCGAGGAGAACGCCGAGGCCGACAAGGCCCGCCGCGAACTCGTCGAGGCCCGCAATCAGGCCGAAAGCCTTGTCAACTCGACGGAAAAATCCCTCGAGGAACACGGCGACAAGGTCGATCCGACGACCGTGGAGGCGATCGAGCTTGCCATTTCCGCGCTCAAGGAAGACCTCGAAAAGGACGACGCCACCGCCGACAAGATCAAGGCCGGTATCCAGAACGTCGCCGAGGCCTCGATGAAGCTTGGCGAAGCCATCTACAAGGCCAGCCAGCAGGAGGACGAGGACGAGGTCAACTCCGCCGATTCCGGGCCGGGTGAGGATGACATCGTCGATGCCGATTTCGAGGACATCGACGACGACAAGCGCCACTGAGGCGATACGCCTTGCGCCGGGGCCCTTGCGGCCCCGGCCTGCGCTTGAAGGAGATCCCAGATGGCCAAACGCGACTATTACGAGGTGCTCGGCCTGTCCAAGGGGGCCTCGGCGGACGAGATCAAGAAGGCCTATCGCCAGAAGGCGAAGGAGCTGCATCCCGACCGCAACAAGGACAACGCCGACGCCGAGCGCCAGTTCAAGGAAGCGGGCGAAGCCTATGACGTCCTGAAGGATCCCGAGAAGAAAGCGGCCTATGACCGGTTCGGTCATGCCGCCTTCGAGGGCGGCATGGGCGGCGGCGGTGGGCCACGGCCCGGCGGCGGCTTTGGCGGCGGGCCCGGCCAGGGCGACTTCGCCTCCGCCTTCTCCGACGTGTTCGACGATCTTTTCGGCGATTTCATGGGCGGCGGACGCGGCGGCGGACGCCAGCGCGCCGCGCGCGGTGCCGACCTGCGCTACAACATGCGCGTGACGCTCGAAGAGGCCTATACCGGCTTGCAGAAGACGATCAAGGTCACCAGTGCCGCCACATGTGACGCCTGTGACGGATCGGGGGCCGAGGGCGGGGCACAGCCCAGCACCTGCCCGACCTGCTCGGGCATGGGCAAGGTGCGCGCGCAACAGGGGTTCTTCACGGTAGAGCGGACCTGCCCCACCTGCGGCGGACTTGGCCAGATCGTCAAGAACCCGTGCAAGGAATGCCAGGGCCAGGGCCGCGTGCCCAAGGAACGCGCGCTCAGCGTCAACATCCCGGCAGGCGTCGAGACCGGCACCCGCATCCGCCTGTCAGGCGAGGGCGAGGCGGGGATGCGCGGCGGCCCCGCGGGTGATCTCTACATCTTCATCGAGGTTGCCCCGCACGAGATATTCGAGCGCGAAGAGGCCAACCTGTTCTGCCGCGTGCCGGTGTCGATGACGCGCGCCGCGCTGGGCGGCGATATCGAGGTGCCAACGATCGACGGCGGCCGCTCGCGCGTCAAGATCCCCGGCGGCTCGCAATCGGGTCGCCAGATGCGCCTACGCGGCAAGGGTATGCCGGCGCTGCGCGGCGGCGGGCAGGGTGACATGTTCATCGAGCTCGCGGTCGAGACCCCGGTGAACCTCACCAGCCGCCAGAAGGAACTGCTGCGCGAGTTCGAGACCATGAGCGAGGACAACAACCCCGAGAGCAAGAGCTTCTTCTCCTCGGTCAAGGATTTCTGGGACTCGATGAAAAGCTGACGGGCAGCCGTCAGCCGTTAACCTCCTGGTAAGGCGGGTGCGCGATGCTGCCCGGTATGCAGACGCCGCCCGCCTTTTCCGATGCCTGCCTGCCGCTCTTCTCCACGGCCCCGGTGCCAGCTGAGCGGCACCCGCCCTATATCCGCGACCACCGCCGCCGCCTGCGCGACCGGTTCCTCGCGGGTGGGGCCGCGGCGGTGCCGGATTACGAAATGCTCGAACTGGTGCTCTTCCGCGCCATCCCCCGCCGCGACGTCAAGCCCATCGCCCATGCCCTGCTCACGCGGTTCGGCGATTTCGCGGGTGTGCTCTCGGCCCCGTCCGAACAGCTATCGGAGGTGGGCGGCGTGGGCGCGTCGGTCATCACCGAGTTGCGCATCGTCGAGGCCGCCGCTCACCGGCTCGCACAATCCCGCGTGATGGGGCGTCAGGCGATCTCGTCATGGACCGCGCTGATCGACTATTGCCGTACCAGCATGGCGCATCGCGGGACCGAGCAGTTTCGCGTCTTCTACCTCGACCGCAAGAACGTGCTCATTGCCGACGAGGAACAGGCGCGCGGCACCGTCGATCACGTTCCGGTCTACCCGCGCGAGGTGATCAAGCGCGCGTTGCTGCTCGATGCCAGCGCGCTCATCCTCGTGCATAACCACCCCTCCGGCGATCCCGCCCCCTCGCAGGCCGACATCTCCATGACCGCCGAGGTCGCGCGCGCTGCCGACGCGCTTGGGCTGGTGCTGCACGATCACGTCATCATCGGCAAATCGGCCGAGGCCAGCTTTCGCGCCGAGGGCTACCTGTAACGGGTCACGGCAGCGTCACGGCGGCGTCACCGCACCCAGACCTCGACCCGGCGGTTCACCCGCCGGCCCCAGGCGGTATCGTCGCAGGCCATCGGCATCGCCTCGCCAAAGGCATCCACCGCGATATCCACCCGGTCGAGGCGGGCGGTTTCCGACATCGCCACCACCGCGTCGCGAACCGCCTGCGCGCGGCGCAACGCGATCTTGCGGTTGGCCGCTGCCGGACCCTCGCTGTCGGAGAACCCGACGAAAACCAGTCGCCGGTTGTCGTATAGCCCCAGTTGCAGCGCGTCGGCCAGCCGCTCGACATTCGACCGCGACTGCACGTCGAGTCGCGCCGAACCCGCCTCGAATCGAAAACTCGTGGTCAGCCGCCTGAGCGGAGCCAGCAGCCCGACCATGCGCTTGAGCTCATCGAGGCCAGTCTCCTCCCCGGCCATCGCGATGGAATTGGCAAACCGGTCGCCCTGCCGCGCGATGCCGATCTCCTCGGGTGCCTGATCCACGAACCCCGCCCTCCGGATGACAAGCTGCGCGGACGGATCGTCAACATAGGCGATGAAGTCGCGGATGATCTTGGGCATCCGGCGTGCCGGAAGGTAAAGAAGCAGCGGCGCGGTCAGCGGATAATCCTCGGTCTTGACCGTCCGCCGATTCGCCCGCAGCGCAAATCCGCACGGCCCGGTCAGCGCCAGCTCCCAGGCCTCGCCCTGTTCCGAGCGCGGCGTGAGGCCGAACGCGAAAGGATTCGCCACCACGGCGCGCGCAAGCGCCGCGCCGTCGCGATGCGGGATCATGTGGTCCGGCAGATCGCAGCCCTCGGGCAGCATGGCCTGATCGGCGGTAGCCTGGCCGATCCCGGTGTCGGGCGCCCACAGATGCAGGTCGATGGGTGCGTCGGGGCCGCCGAGCGCGGCCCAGTTGGTGATCTCGCCCGAGAGGATATGTGACAGGTCCTGCAGGCTCAGGCTCTGAACCGGGTTGGCGGGGGCCACGACCGGCACCAGCGCGTCGAGCGCCAGCACCCGCATCCGCGCCGGTGTCGTGAGGTCGCCCAGCCCCGCCTCGCGCGCGCGGTCCAGCTCTTCGCCGCGCGCCTCGCGCAGGCTCATCGCGATGTCGGCCTCGCCCGCGAGCAGGTCGGCGAGGCCCTCATCCGAGGTGGTCAGCCGAAAACGAAAGTCGCCCAGGAGCGTTGCATCCTCGCCACGCGCATGGAGGGTCAGGCGCGCACTGTCGCTGTCCGCGTCATGACGCCGAAGCACGTATCCATCACGGATGGCAAACGCCTCGAGCAACGACGGCAACAGTACCTGCCCGATGATCGGCGCGCCGGAGAACACCGCACGTGCGACAAAAGCCTCAAGATCGGGACAGCCCGGACCTTCGCATGTCACGCCCGAGCCATCGATCGTCAATTCGCCATAGACCGTTTCGACCCGGTAGAACTCGCCGTCGAATCCGAGCAGGTCGCCTTCTATCGCGACCGTTCCGTCATGCGACCGCAACAGCACATCCTGCGCCGCGACCGGCCCGGCGCAAACCGCCATGAATAGTGCGGCGAGGCTGGCCGCACGCAGTCCCGCCATGTCCCGATCCCTGAATACCTGCGCTTCACTTTTGCGCGATATTCAGGTCATTGAACAGGTTTTTCAACACCAGAAACTCACCCGTCGCCTCGCAACCCGGCATCGGCAGAACCAGGTCTTGCACCCGCAGCGCGGCCCCGTCACCCTCGGTCGAGATGCCCTGTGCCTCAACATCGCGGCCGCAATTGCCATCGGTCACCTCGGCCTCCAGTCTCAGCGCCACCGAGCCCTCCCGCGTCGCGCTGGCGGTGGGAAATGTATAGACTTCGGCCCGCAGCGCCGGGCCGGGCACATCGCCGCCCAGCCGCATTACGAATCCCTCGGCCTCGGCCTGCGTCCCCTCCGACCACACATGACCGGGCATGCCGAAATCGGCCCCGTATTCGAGCGCATGCAGCCGTAGGCTGCGCGCGTCGCCGCGCCATTGCACCACGAAACGGTCGTAGAGTGCCAGATCGTCGATCGTGGCCGTCGCGAGCGCCCCCTTGCCATCCTCGAAGGCGGCAATAAACACGGCCGATTCAGCAAGCGCCGGCAGGTCGATGCGGGCGCCCCCGTCCACGTCGGTGAGAGCCGAGATCATCATGCCGTTGTGGTGCAGGGTCACCCGCGCGTTTGGATGGCAGGGCGCCTCGAGATCGAGGCGCACGATCGCCGCCTCGCGCACCGAGGCCGTCATCTCGGCCTCGCACTCAAAGGATGGCGCGCGCTCCTCCGACGGAAGATCTCCGGGGACCGCGATGTCGCGAGCCACGGCGCGCGTCACTTGCGCGTCGGGCAGGGTCGCCGGGTCGGGCATCAGCGGCAGCGCCGGGGCCGATGTCAGCTCGATCCCGGAAATCTCCACCGGCTGCGCAACCTGTGCCGCACGGGCGGGTCCGGGTGGCGAGGCCGCTCCGGCCTGCATGAAATACGCATAGCCGAGAGCCGCAAAAATGCTGCCCCCCGCGACGATGTAGCGCCTTATCTGGGCCATGACGCCCTCCAAGCCTTGAACAGATTCAAGGTTAGGGCTTAGCCGTTGAAAAAGGCCTCATGGTGTCAGGAAAGCGGGATCATTCTGACGCTGTCAGGTCAACCTGCCGTGACAGTGCTTGAATTTCTTGCCCGAACCGCAGGGGCAAGAATCATTGCGCCCGGGGTTACCCCATGTCGACGGATCGGATTCGACAAAGCCCGGCACCGCGTCAGGAAACGCGCTCTCCGCCCCCGCGTCCGCGGGCTGTGCCGCTACCTCCATCGCTGCGCGCTGCTGTTCGAGGTCGCGCATGAGCGCGGTCTGCTCTTCCTCGGTCATGGGGCGAATTTGCGCGAGTTTCTGGGTCACGTCGCCGCGAAGCCCGTCGAGCATCGTCTGGAAAAGGTGGAACGATTCACTCTTGTACTCGTTGAGCGGATCGCGCTGCGCATAACCGCGAAAGCCCACCACCGAGCGCAGGTGTTCGAGCGTCAGCAGGTGCTCGCGCCACTTGGTATCAATGGTCTGCAACAGCACCTGCTTCTCGATCATGCGCATGGTCTCGGGGCCGAATTGTGCGGCCTTCGCCGCCATCATCTCGTCGGCGGCCTTTTCCAGGCGTTCAGCGATGTCCTCGTCATCGACGCCTTCCTCGGCGGCCCAGTCCACCAATGGCAGGTCCATACCAAGCCGCTCGCGCACGGCCTCCTGCATACCCTCGGTATCCCACTGGTCGGCATAGGTCTTGGGCGGCATGTACTGATCGACAATGTCAGAGATCACCTCGGCGCGCATGTCGCCGACGATCTCGCTGAGGTCATCTGCCTTCATGATGTCGAGCCGCTGCTTGAAGATCACCTTGCGCTGCTCGTTCATCACGTCGTCGAATTTCAGCAATTGCTTGCGGATGTCGAAGTTGCGCGCCTCCACCTTGGCCTGCGCCCGCTCCAGCGATTTGTTCACCCAGGGGTGGATGATCGCCTCGCCCTCCTTCATGCCCAGGGTCGAGAGCACCTTTTCGAGCCGGTCACTGCCGAAGATGCGCATCAGGTCATCCTCGAGGCTGAGATAAAAGGCCGACAGCCCCGGGTCGCCCTGGCGCCCCGACCGTCCGCGCAGCTGGTTGTCGATGCGGCGGCTTTCGTGGCGCTCGGTGGCCAGAACGAACAGGCCACCCGCCTCTATCACCGCCTGCTCGTCGGCGGCGTGCGCGTCCTCGATCTGCTTGCGGATCGCCTCGGGGTCGCCGTCGGGGTCTGCGGCGATGGCCTCCATGATCTGGAAATCGACGTTCCCGCCCAGCTTGATGTCGGTGCCGCGCCCGGCCATGTTCGTGGCGATGGTCACCGCGCCAAGCTTGCCCGCGTCGGCGATGATCTGCGCCTCCTGCTCGTGCTGGCGCGCGTTGAGCACGTTATGCGCGATGCCCGCTTTGGTCAGCAGGGCGCTCAGCATCTCGGATTTCTCGATTGAAGTGGTGCCGACGAGGGTCGGCTGCCCCTTTTCGTGCGCTTCACGGATCTCCTCGACGATGGCCTCGTATTTCTCCTGTGCGGTGCGATAGACGGCGTCGTCCTTGTCGATGCGGGCGATGGGGCGGTTGGTGGGCACCTCGACCACGCCGAGGCCATAAATCTCGGCGAATTCCTCGGCCTCGGTCACCGCCGTGCCGGTCATGCCCGACAGCTTGTCATAGAGCCGGAAGTAATTCTGGAAGGTGACCGAGGCGAGCGTCACGTTCTCGGGCTGGATGTCGCATCCCTCCTTGGCCTCGATCGCCTGGTGCAGCCCGTCCGACAGCCGCCGCCCGGCCATCATCCGCCCGGTGAACTCGTCGATCAGCACCACCTCGCCACCGCGCACGATATAGTCCTTGTCCCTGGAGAACAGCTTGTGCGCGCGCAGGCCCTGGTTGACGTGGTGCACGATAGTCGTGCTCTCGGGATCGTAGAGCGATTGCCCCTCGGGCAAAAGCTCGCGCTGGTGCAGCAACTGCTCGAGAAACTCGTTGCCCTCGTCGGTATAGGTGACGTTGCGGGTCTTCTCGTCGAGGGTGTAATGCTCCTCGCTCAGTTCGGGAATCACGGTGTCGATGGTGCGATACAGATCGCTGCGGTCCTGGCTCGGCCCCGAAATGATGAGCGGCGTGCGCGCTTCGTCGATGAGGATGCTGTCCACCTCGTCCACGATCGCGAAATTGTGCCCGCGCTGGTTCATCTCCTCCAGCGACGCCTTCATGTTGTCGCGCAGGTAGTCAAATCCCAGTTCGTTGTTGGTGGCATAGGTGACATCGGCACCATAGGCCTCTTTCTTTTCCGCCTCGGGCTGCTGCGGATAGACGACACCGGTGGTCATGCCCAACGCGCCAAAGACCTTGCCCATCCAGTCGGCATCGCGCCGCGCGAGATAGTCGTTGACGGTGACGATATGCACGCCCTTGCCCGACAGCGCGTTGAGATAGGCGGGCAGGGTCGCCACCAGCGTCTTGCCCTCGCCGGTCTTCATCTCCGAGATGTTGCCCTGGTGCAGGAAAATTCCGCCCATGAGCTGCACATCGAAGGCCCGCAGCCCGAGCGCGCGGCGCGCCGCCTCGCGGCAATTGGCGAATGCCTCGGGCAACATCGCGTCAAGGCTCTCGCCCCCGGCGATACGCTTGCGGAATTCTTCGGTCTTCGCGATCAGCCCTTCGTCGTCCAGTGCCTCGTATTCCGGCTCGAGCGCATTGATCTTTTCGATCAGGGGCCGCGTCGTCTTTATCTTGCGATCATTCGGGGTTCCGAAAATCTTGCGCGCGACCGTTCCAATACCAAGCATGTCTCATCCGTTCCGGTGTTTCGGCTTCAGCGAAGGCAATCGCTTGCCCCGCCTGCCCGCGCGCCCTAAAACGGGCGCAAGTGTGTGGGCCGCGCCTTGATTACAAGGCGATGTAAGGGGCCGCCGGAAAAGTGTCAACGTCGCGCGCCAAAGGGCCATGCGGCGATCTGGATAAAGGATGATTTCCATGTTGCAACGGCTTCTTGCGCCCGTGCTTCTCGCTGCGCTCACCGCGGGTGTGCCCGCCGCCGCCCAGGATGAGCCCCCGCTCGACACGGTGATGGCCACCGTCGGCGAGACCGAGATCACCCTCGGCCACATGCTCGTCCTGCGCGGCACCCTGCCCGAGCAATACAACCAGATCCCCCCGGACGTGCTTTTCCGCGGCGTCCTCGATCAGCTTGTGCAGCAGGAGCTTCTCAGCCAATCCCACGAGGGCGCGCTGTCACGGGTCGCACAGCTTCGGCTGGACAACGAACAGCGCGCGATCGCCGCCTCCGAGGTGATCGGCGAGATCACCGGCGAGGCGGTCACCGACGAGGCGCTGCAAGCCGCCTATGACAGCGAATATACCGGGGCCGCCGAAGAGACCGAATATCGCGCTTCGCACATCCTCGTGGAGACCGAGGAGGAGGCCCAGGCGCTTGTCGAAGAGATCGCCGGCGGCGCCAATTTCGCGGCGTTGGCACAAGAGCATTCCACTGGCCCGTCCGGTCCATCGGGGGGCGAGCTCGGCTGGTTTGGCGCGGGCGTGATGGTGCCGGAATTCTCCGAGGCGGTGACAGCGCTCGACGTGGGCGAGGTCTCCGACCCGGTAAAGACCCAGTTCGGCTGGCATGTCATCAAGCTCAACGAGACCCGGGCGAAGGAAAAACCCGCGCTCGCCGACGTGCGCGACGAGCTTGCCGATACCCTGCGCCGTCAGGCGCTCGACGCCCATGTCGCGCAGCTCGAGGCCAACAGCGCGGTGGACCGCTCCGGCAGCGACGGCATGGACCCGGCGCTCATCAACCGGTTCGATCTTCTGGAGAACTGATCCAATGGGCAAATCCCTGCCGGTCTCGCCGCTCGCGCCGGACGCCTTCCCCGATCTGCCCGAAATCGGTGGTGTGCGGTTTGCCACCGCCGAGGCCGGGGTGCGCTATTCGGGTCGCACGGACGTGATGCTTGCCAGTCTCGCGCCGGGCACGTCGGTGGCCGGGGTGTTCACCCGCTCGGCCACGCGCTCGGCGGCGGTGCTCGACTGCCAGGCCAAGATCGGCGGCGACCCCGCGCAGGGCGCGGCGATCCTGGTCAATTCCGGCAATGCCAATGCCTTTACCGGACGGCGTGGCACAGCGGCGGTCGAGGCCGTGACCAACGCCACCGCCAAGCGGCTCGGCATTCCGTCCGACCGCGTCTTTACCGCCTCCACCGGCGTCATCGGAGAGCCGCTGGCGCACGACCGCGTCACCGCCTGCCTCGACGATCTCGCCACGCGCCTCGCACCCGGCGGCATCGCCGATGCCGCGCACGCGATCATGACCACCGACACCTTCCCAAAGGGCGCAACCGAGACCGTCATCATCGACGGGCAGCCGGTGCGAATCGCCGGAATCGCCAAGGGATCGGGCATGATCGCGCCCGACATGGCGACAATGCTGGTCTACATCTTCACCGACGCGGCGATGGAGCAGCCGGTGTTGCAGGACATGCTGAGCGTTCTCAACCGAACCACCTTCAACTGCATCACCGTCGACAGCGACACCTCCACCTCCGACACGCTCCTTATGGCGGCAACGGGGGCCTCCGGCATCCGGATTTCCGGTACCAATGTCGGCTTTATGGAGGCGCTGCGCCGGGTGATGCTCGACCTCGCGCAGCAGGTGGTGCGTGACGGTGAGGGGGCCACGAAATTCATCGAGGTCTCCGTGACCGGTGCCGCCTCGGACACCGAGGCGCATGTCCATGCGAAATCCATCGCCAATTCGCCACTGGTCAAGACCGCCATCGCCGGCGAAGACCCGAACTGGGGCCGCGTCGTCATGGCCGTGGGCAAGTCCGGCGCCCGCGCCGACCGCGACCGGCTGTCGATCTGGTTCGGCGAGCTGGAGGTCGCGCGCGATGGCGAAGTGAGCCCCAATCACGACGAGGACAAGGCCGCCGCCTACATGAAGAACGAGGAAATCGTGATTCATGTGGATCTCGGCCTTGGCGGCGGCACGGCGCGGGTCTGGACTTGCGATCTGACCCACGGCTATATCGAGATCAACGCGGATTACCGTTCGTGAAAACCGTATTGGTCTCGGCCGTGGCGCTCATCGACGTGGAGGGGCGCGTTTTGCTGGCGCAGCGCCCCGCGGGCAAGGCGATGGCGGGCCTGTGGGAGTTTCCCGGCGGCAAGGTCGAACCCGGAGAGACGCCCGAGGCCGCCCTGATCCGCGAGTTGCACGAAGAGCTCGGGATCGACACGTGGGCGTCGTGCCTCGCGCCGCTGACCTTCGCCAGCCATTCCTATGAAGATTTCCACCTTTTGATGCCGGTTTTTGCCTGCCGCAAATGGCAGGGAATCGCGCAGGGGCGCGAAGGACAGGCGCTCAAATGGGTGCGCGCGGGCGATCTGCGTTCCTACCCCATGCCCCCGGCCGACATCCCCCTCATCGCGATCCTTCGCGACTGGCTTTGACCGGGCACCACCCGACTCATCCCCAACGAAAAAGGGCGACCCGACGGGCCGCCCTCATTGTCATCTCGCCCACGCCGATCACGACAGCGAGCGCGTGACCTCCTCGCGCTCGAATATCTCGATCACGTCGCCCGGGCGGACATCCTCGTAATTCTCGAAGGCCATGCCGCATTCCTGACCCGAGATCACCTCGGCAACCTCGTCCTTGAACCGCTTGAGCGTCTTGAGCGTGCCCTCGTGGATCACCACGTCATCGCGCAACAGCCGCACCCCGGCAGACCGGCGCGCCACGCCCTCGGTAACGAGACAGCCCGCCACCTTGCCCACGTTCGAGACCTTGAACACCTCGCGAATCTCGGCATAGCCGATGAACTTCTCGCGAATTTCCGCGCCAAGCAGACCGCTCGCCGCCGCCTTCACGTCGTCCACCAGATCGTAGATCACCGAATAGTAGCGGATTTCCACGCCCTTCTGGTTAGCGCTGTTGCGCGCCGGCGCGTTGGCCCGCACGTTGAAGCCCAGAACCGGCGCGCCCGAGGCTTCGGCGAGCCCGATATCGGATTCGGTAATGGCGCCGACACCCGAGTGCAGCACGCGCACGCGCACTTCGTCGTTGCCGATCTTCTCCATCGCCTGAATGATCGCCTCGGCAGAACCCTGAACGTCGGCCTTGACCACGATGGGCAGTTCCTTGACGTTCTCGTCTTCCTTGGCCTTGGCCAACAGCTGCTCCAGCGAGGTACCTGCTCCGGCAGCGGCGCGCTTTTCCTTGGCAGCGTCGGCACGGTATTCAGCGATCTCGCGGGCCTGCCCCTCGGTGTCGACGACGTTGAGCACGTCGCCCGCCTCGGGTGTCCCGTTGAGCCCGAGCACCTCGACCGGCACCGACGGCCCGGCCTCCTTGACCCGCTCGCCCCGATCATTGATGAGCGCGCGCACTTTGCCGTACTGCTCGCCCACGACAAAGATGTCGCCCTGCCGAAGCGTGCCCTTCTGCACCAGGACCGTTGCCACGGGGCCACGGCCCACGTCGAGCTGCGCCTCGATCACGGCACCTTCGGCGGCGCGGTCAGGGTTGGCCTTGAGTTCAAGGATTTCCGACTGGAGCGCGATCGCCTCAAGCAATTCATCGAGGCCCTGCCCGGTGACAGCCGACACCTCGACATCCTGCACATCGCCCGACATCGCCTCGACGACCACCTCGTGGCGCAGCAGGTCCGAGCGGACCTTGTCCGGGTCAGCGGCGGGCAGATCGACCTTGTTGATCGCCACGATCATCGGCACCTTTGCCGCCTTGGCGTGGTTGATCGCCTCGACGGTCTGCGGCATCACCGCATCGTCGGCGGCCACGACAAGCACCACGATATCCGTGACCTGCGCCCCGCGCGACCGCATAGAGGTAAAGGCCGCGTGGCCCGGCGTATCGAGGAAGCTCAGCACCGCGCCACTGTCAGTGGTGACCTGGTAGGCGCCGATATGCTGGGTGATGCCCCCGGCCTCGCCCGCCACCACCTTGGCATCGCGGATCGCATCGAGAAGCGAAGTCTTGCCGTGATCCACGTGGCCCATGATGGTGATAACCGGCGGGCGCGGCTTGAGATCCTCGGGCTTGTCCTCGACCTGCGCGATCACGTCTTCCACGTCCGAGTCGCTCACGCGGACCACGCGGTGGCCGAATTCCTCGATGATGAGCTCGGCCGTATCGGCGTCGATCGCCTCATTCTGCGTGACCATCATGCCGTTCTGCATCAGCGCCTTGACCACGTCGCCCACGCGCTCGGCCATGCGGCCCGCAAGCTCCGAAACCACGATCACCTCGGGCAGTTGCACATCGCGAACGACCTTCTCGCGCTCCTGCGCGCCGCCCATCGCCTTCTGGCGCGCGCGCTCTTGCTTGCGCTTCATCGCGGCCATGCTCTTCTGGCGTCCGCCCTCGCCGCCCGAAAGCGCCTGGTTGAGCGTCAGCTTGCCCGAGCGGCGGCCATCTTCTCCGCCACGGCCCTTGCCGCGACGGGCGCCCTTGTCGTCGTCCTCACGCTTGCGCGGCGCGGGGGCGGACTTCGCAGGGGCCTGCCGGGCCGGCGCCGGATCGGGCGCGGCGGCCGCGGGCTTCGCGGTCTCCTGCTCGGCCTCGCGCTTGCGGCGCACATCCTCCTCGGTCTTTTGCCGTGCGCGCTCCTCGGCCTCGCGCTGCTCGCGCTCCTTGGCCTCGGCCTCGTCGCGGCGGCGCTGGCGCTCCTCCTCGCGGGCCTTTTCCTCGGCCTCGCGGCGGGCGGTGTCATCGGCCTCGCGCGCCTTGGCGGCGGCGAGCGCCTTCAGGCGACGTTCGAGCTCGGCCTCCGAGACGCCGGCGGGGCGCTTGTTGCTCCCGCTTCCGGCAGACGGCTTGCCGGACGCGCCCGCACCCATCCCCGCGCCCGGCTTGGGCACGACGACACGCTTGCGCTTGGTTTCCACCACGACGTTCTTTGTGCGCCCGTGGCTGAAGCTTTGCTTCACGTTCCCCGCACGGGGACCGCCACGCACACCCAGAGGTTTCTTTCCGTCGTTGTCGCTCATATTCTCTTACTTTCCTTTCCGGCGCGCAGTCCCGCCGTCCGAGACGCGCAGACCTTTCAGTCTTGCCGCCTCCTCTACAACACGTTGCGCCAAACCTCCATAGCCCAGCACGGCATGGATCGTTGTTTGACGGCTGAAAGCCTGTCCAAGCTCGTCGGCGGTGAGCCAACCAATATAGGTAGCACCCTCGGGTGTGCTCAAGCCCGACTTGCCGCGCTCCGAACCGTCGCTCGCCTGCAACAGGGCGCGCACGTCGCCGCGCATCAGCCGGTCCTTGACCTTCTCGTACCCGGCCACCGCACCGCCACCCTTGCGCGCGAGGCTGATGAGATTGATAACCCGCCGCGCGATGAGCCCCTCGACCAACGCGGCAAGGTCTTCGGGCACGGTCACCTGTTGCCGTGCAGCGCGAGCGAAAAGCCCCTTCTTCGCGGCGCGGTCGATCGCCGTACTGTCCGGTACCACGTAGATGCCGCGCCCCGGCAGCTTGGCCGCCACATCGGGGACAACCGCACCATCGGGCCCGACCACGAACCGCACCAGCGACGCCTTCGGACGTACCTCACCCGTTGCGATGCACTTGCGTTCTGGACCGTCCGCGCGATCCTTGGGTTGCCCTCCGCGACCCATGACTGTCCCCGGGGCCTGAGCGATCAGGCCCCGGTCTCCTCTTCGCTGTCCGGCGCCGCATCCGCGGCCTCACCGGTTTCTTCGGTCTGCGGCACGAGATCATCGGGATCGACCCAGCCGAGCATCACTCGCGCGGTCATCACCATGTCCTGCGCCTCTTCCAGCGACACCTCGAACGGCTCCAGTATCCCGTCATCCTTGACGCGCACGCCCCCATCCGTGGTCCATCCCCCGGCCAGCTCCCAGTCGGCGCAAGTGGCGAAGTCCTCCAGCGTCTTTACATCGTCCTGCGCCAGCGCCAGCACCATCTGCGGGCTCAGCCCCTCGAAACCGATGAGGCTGTCCTCGGCGCCCAGTGCGCGCGCCTTTTCCAGCGCTTCGGCGGCCTGCGCCTCGAGCACATCGCGCGCCCGCGCCTGAAGCTCCCCGGCGGTGTCTTCGTCGACCCCGTCGATGGTCAGAAGCTCGTCGACCTCGACATATGCCACCTCT
The DNA here is from genome assembly GCF_004126395.1 of Roseovarius sp. A46. Classification (NCBI taxonomy): domain Bacteria; kingdom Pseudomonadati; phylum Pseudomonadota; class Alphaproteobacteria; order Rhodobacterales; family Roseobacteraceae; genus Roseovarius; species Roseovarius sp. A46. Next base: position 24,381 of record NZ_PVWS01000001.1, read on the forward strand.
TCGAGCGTGGTAAAGCCCTCGGCCACCAGCAACTGCGCAAAGAACTCGTCGAGATCGAGCGTGTCCATGAACAGCTTGGTGCGCTCCTCGAAATCCTTCTGCCGCCGCTCGCTGTCCTGCGCCTCGGTCATGATGTCGATATCGAGCCCGGTGAGCTGGCTCGCCAGCCGCACGTTCTGCCCGCGCCGCCCGATGGCGAGGCTGAGCTGATCCTCCGGGACCACGACCTCGATGCGCTGCGCGTCCTCGTCGATCACCACCTTGCTGACCTCGGCGGGCTGCAGCGCGTTGACGAGGAACGTGGCCTGGTCCTCGTTCCACGGGATGATGTCGATCTTCTCGCCCTGAAGCTCGTTGACCACCGCCTGCACGCGGCTGCCGCGCATGCCGACGCAGGCGCCAACCGGGTCGATCGAGCTGTCATAGCTGATCACCGCGATCTTGGCGCGGCTGCCGGGATCGCGGGCCACGGCCTTGATGTCGATAATGCCGTCGTAGATTTCCGGCACCTCCATCTTGAACAGCTCGGCCATGAATTCGGGCGCTGTGCGGCTGAGGAAGATTTGCGGCCCACGCTGCTCGCGGCGCACGTCCTTCACATAGGCGCGGATGCGCTCGCCGGGACGATAGGCCTCGCGGCCGATCTTCTCGTTGCGACGCAGCATCGCCTCGCCATAACCCTGAAGCTCGACGACGACGTTGCCATATTCCTCGCGCTTGACGACGCCGTTGATGATCGTGCCCGCGCGATCCTTGAACGCCTCGTATTGGCGGTCGCGCTCGGCCTCGCGCACCTTTTGCAGGATCACCTGCTTGGCGCTCTGCGCCGCGATCCGGCCCATCTCCACCGGCGGCACCGCCTCGTGAAACTCGTCGCCCGCCTGCGGCTCGCCCGCCTCGGCGGGGTCGATCCGCGCACCGTCGCGCAGCCAGAATTCGTCGCGCCCCGGCGCGGCGGGGACGAAATAAGCCTTGGCTTGATCGGGCGTAAACTCGGCCTGGTAATTCTCCAGCGCCTCTTCGTCGACCACGGTGCGCACGCGGGTGAATGCCGCGCGTCCGGTCTTGCGGTCAATCTTGACATGGATATCCATCTCGGCGCCGTAGCGGCTCTTGGCGGCCCGCGCGAGACTCTCCTCCATCGCGTCGATCACTAGGCCGGGGTCGATCATCTTCTCGCGCGCCACGGCTTCCGCGGTCTGCAAAAGCTCAAGCTGGTTGGCCGATGTGATTGCCATTCTCAGTCCTCCTCGGAACCGCTATCGGTTTCTATCTCGTCAAAATTCGTCTCGTCGATCACGCCCGCCGCCTTGCGTGCGCGCAGCATTTCGCGGATCAGCTCCTCGGTCAGGACAAGCTTGGCGTCGCTCAGCCAGTCGAATTGCAGGCCGATGGTGCCCTCGTCGACGTTGAGCATCACCTCGTCACCCTCGACGCCGGCCAGAACCCCCTTGAACCGCCGCCGCCCGTCGATCATCTCGGCGGTTTCGAGCTTGGCCTCGTAGCCCTCGAACTCCTCGAAATCCTTGAGCCGCGTCAGCGGCCGGTCGATGCCCGGGCTCGACACCTCGAGCGTATAGGCATCGGTGATCGGGTCCTCCACGTCGAGAACCGCGCTCACAGCCGTACTGATCTCGCCACACTCGTCCACTTCTATCCCGCCCTCGGGCCGGTCGGCCATGATCTGCAAGAGCTGCGTCTTGCCGCCCATCAGCCGCACGCGCACAAGCTCGAATCCCATGTCCTCGATCACCGGCGTGATGATCTCGGCCAGTCTGCGGTCAATGGCAGCCTTTGCGATGAGGTCGTTGGTCATTGGTCCAAACACAAAAAAACGGGCGCGCGGCCCGTTGTCTTACCCGGTGGAACCGGCGGAAAGCCCGCGGCGCCGCTGTCAATCGCGCATATAGGCCTCCACCGGGCGCTTTGCAAGCGGGGATTTTCAGGGTGCCTTGCCTCGCATCTCGCCCCAGCCCTCCGACTGCATCTCGCGCAACCGGCTCGCCGTGCGCGCGAACTCGAACGATCCCTCGCCCTCGACATAAAGGTATTCCGGCTCCGCCGCCGCGAGGCAGATCAGCTGCACCCGCGCCTCGTAAAGCGCGTCGATCAGCGTGACGAAGCGTTTCGCCTCGTTGAAGTTGGCCCGCCCCATTTGCGGGATGTTTTCCAGCACCAATAGCCGCACCGCCTGCGCCAGCGCGAGGTAATCCGCCGGGCCCAGGGGGCAGCCGCACAGATCGTAGAACGTCGCCCGCGCAACGCCGTTGTGAAATGCCGGGATCGTTACCGCGCGCTTGTTGACGATGATGTCGTGCGGCGCGGCGCGGCCCCCGGTCAGGTCTTGCCAGATCGTTTCTATACTGGCCCGGTTCTCCGCGTTCACCGGCGTGAAATACACGCCGCCCCCTGCGAGCCGATCCTGTCGATAATCCGTCGGCCCGGACATTTCGCGCACCACCATCCGCTCCTTCACCAACCCGATAAAGGGCAGGAAGAGCTGCCGGTTAAGCCCGTTCTCGTATAGGTCATCGGGTACCCGGTTGGACGTAGTCACCACCACCACCCCGGCCTCGAACAGTGCCGCGAACAGCCGCCCGACGATCATCGCGTCGGTAATGTCGGTGATCTGCATTTCGTCAAAGGCCAGGAGCCGCACAGAGCGTGCCACCTCCGCCGCCACCGGCGCCAGCGCATCCGATTCGCCCCGCGCCCGCGCAGCATGAAGCCCGGCATGGATTTCCTGCATGAAGGCGTGAAAATGTACCCGCCGCTTGGGAACATCGATGCTGTCCGCGAACATGTCCATCAGCATCGACTTGCCGCGTCCGACGCCCCCCCAGAGATAAAGCCCCTTGGGCGGCTCGGGCGCACGACGGAACCAGCCGCGCCGCTGCGGCTCTGCCAATGCCGCGCGGATACGCTCGAATTCCGGCAGGACGTCCTCCTGCGCCGGGTCGCGCAACAGCGCACCCTCGGCCACGAGACGCTCATAGATATCGGGCAAGGTATCCATCACATGCGGCCTGTCGCGTTCCCGGCGCTCAGTGTCGGTCCGCCAGCCGCGCCATGACGCCCACCAGCTCGGCGCTGATGCCCGGCTCCGACAGCGCGTGCCCCGCCATCGGCACCATCCGCAGATCGCAGGACGGCCAGCGCGCGGCCAGCCGGTGCGCCGAAGCGGGCGGGCAAATCATGTCATAGCGGCCCTGCACGATGGTGCCCGGTACCTCCGCGATCAGGTGCATGTGATTGAGAATGTGTCCGTCCTTCTCCAGGAACCCGCGGTTGCGGAAATAATGGTTCTCCAGCCGGGCAAAGGCGCGGGCGTAATCGGCGGGCGCGTCGCCGCCGGTGCCGGTGGATTGCACGGTGGCCAGCGCATTTTCCCATGCCGACCACGCCTTGGCATGGGCGATCTCCTCGGCCATGTCCCCGGAAAACAGCCGTTTGTTGTAGGCGGCGATCAAATCGCCACGCTCGGCCTCGGGGATGAGCGCGACAAATCGCGCCCAAGTTTCCGGCCAGAACGCCGCCGCCCCCCCGCCATAGAACCAGTCGAGCTCGGCCTGCGTCATGGTGAACACGCCGCGCAGGACCAGGTGCCGTGCCCGGTCGGGATGGGTCTGTGCATAGAGCAGCGCCAGCGTCGCCCCCCAGCTTCCGCCGAACACGATCCAACGCTCGATGCCCAGCGCCTCGCGGATACGCTCGATATCGGCCACCAGATGCCAGGTCGTATTGGCCTCGATGCTGGCATGGGGCTTTGAGCGGCCGCACCCGCGCTGATCGAAAAGCACGATCCGATAGACGTTCGGGTCGAAATACCGCCGCATCGCCGGGCTCGACCCGCCCCCCGGTCCGCCATGCAGCACGACCACCGGCACGCCGTCGGCGCGCCCCGATTGCTCGACATAGACGGAATGCCCGTCGCCCACGTCCAGCATCCGTCGGTCGAACGGCTCCACCGGCGGGTAGAGGTATTGCACTGCGCTCTTATGGCTCGCGACTCTGTCCATTCCCGTCCTATATACCGCCCATGTCCCATTGAGCCACAGGGAGACGGGAATGCAAACCGCCCAGAGCACGATCAACCCCGCCGAAGTCGCGAAATTCGAGGCGATGGCCGCCGAATGGTGGGATCCCGACGGCAAGTTCAAGCCGCTGCACATGCTCAATCCCTGCCGACTTGACTACATCGCCGCGCAGATCGCCGCCGAATTCGGTCGCGACCTGACCGCCGAGCAGCCCCTTGAGGGGCTGCGCCTGCTCGATATCGGCTGCGGCGGCGGGCTGCTGAGCGAGCCGATGGCGCGGCTCGGGGCCGATGTCGTCGGCGCCGATGCCGCGCCGCGCAACATCCCCGTCGCGCAGGTCCATGCGGAACAGTCGGGGCTCGATATCGACTACCGCCACACCACCGCCGAGGACATGGCCGCCGCCGGCGAGCGCTTCGATGTCGTGCTCAACATGGAGGTGGTCGAGCATGTCTCCGACCCGCTCGGCTACCTCACCGCCTGCTACGATCTGCTTCGCCCCGGCGGGCTGCACATCTGTTCCACCATCAACCGCAATGCCAAGAGCTTTGCGATGGCCATCGTCGGCGCCGAATACGTCATGCGGTGGCTGCCCAAGGGCACGCATGAATGGTCGAAATTCATCACGCCCGATGAGCTGTTTGCCCTGCTCGGGCAGGCGGGGTTCGACCCGGTGGATCGCAAGGGGTTCGTGTTCAACCCTGTGACATGGCAATGGCGGCTCTCCGACCGTGACCTGAGCGTGAATTACGTAACCAGCAGCCTGCGCCCGGCCTGAGCCTACCGGTTCCACATCGCCCTGTCGCCCATCCCGGCGACAAACGCTTCGTGCGCCGCACGCTCGGCCTCGGTCAGCCGGGGGGCAAGCGGACGCGGACGCGGACCGGGACGCCAGTTTGCGTCACCGTTCCCGCCCGATCCGCCCACTCCGGCCCTCGGATCGGCGCTCAGCGCAAAATCCGGCTGACGGCCCCCGATCAACTCCAGGTACACCTCGGCGAGGATCTCGGAATCGAGCAGCGCTCCGTGCAGCGTGCGCGCCGTATTGTCGATCCCGAAGCGGCGGCACAGGGCGTCGAGCGAGGCAGGCGCGCCGGGATACTTCTTCCGCGCCATGGCCAGCGTGTCGATGGCCCGGTTCATCGGCAGCGGCACGAGACTGCACCATTCCAGCTCGGCATTCAGGAACTTCATGTCGAAACTTGCATTGTGGATCACCAGCCGCGCGTCACCCACGAACTCGAGAAATTGCGCGCCGATCTCGGCAAAAAGCGGCTTGTCGCGCAGAAAATCATCGCCCAGCCCATGAACGGCAAAGGCTTCCTCGGGCATCGGGCGCTTGGGGTTGATGTATTGATGATACGTGCGCCCCGTCGGCATGTGATTGTAGAGTTCGACCGCACCGATCTCGACCACGCGATGCCCTTCCACCGGTTCAAGTCCGGTGGTCTCGGTATCCAGAACGATCTCACGCATCGCTTCGCCCCTCCCTGATCTCTGCCAGTGTCTCCCGCACCTGCGCGCGCGCATGATCCATCGTGTCGGTCTCGATCACGTAATCCGCGCGCGCCCGCTTCTCGGTATCCGGCACCTGTCGGGCCAGAATCGTCTCGAAATCCGCTTCGCTCATCGTATCCCGCGCCAGGACCCGCGCGCGCTGCACCTCGGGCGCCACGCTCACGACCGCCACCGCGTCGAGACCATCCTCGGCACCCGTCTCATAGAGCAGAGGAATATCGAGTACCGTCACATCAGCCTCCTGCCTCGCGACGAAATCCGCCCGGTCCTGCGCCACCAGCGGATGGATGATCGCCTCGATCTGCGTCAGCGCCTCGGGATCACCGGCGATGATCGCCCGCAGCCGCCCGCGATCCACCGCGCCCTCTACCACCGCCCCGGGAAAGGCGGCAGCGATCGGCGCCACCCCAGCACCGCCCCGCGCGTATAGCCGATGCACCGCCGCATCCGCATCCCAGACCGCACAGCCTTCATCGGCAAAGAGCCGCGCCGTGATCGATTTGCCCATCCCGATAGAGCCCGTCAGCCCGAGCCGGAATGTCATCGCAGCGCCGCCGCGCGCGTCGCCGCGTCCACCTCCGGGCGTGTGCCAAACCACCGCTCGAACGCAGGCACCGCCTGATGGATCAGCATACCCAGCCCGTCCACCGCGACGCACCCCGCCTTCTCCGCCTCCATGAGCAGCCGCGTCTGAAGCGGCGCGTAAACGAGATCGGTCACCACCGCGCCCTTGCGCAGCCCATCCAGAGGCACACGCAGCGGCGGGCTCCCAACCATGCCCAGCGAGGTCGTGTTGACAACCGTCACCGCCTCTTCGAGCATGTTGCCCGCCTGCACCCAGTCGATCACGGTCACCCTGCGGCCGAATTGCTGCTGCAAACCCTCGGCCCGGGGCCGCGTGCGGTTGGACAGCAGGATCTCCGGCACGCCCACATCCAGAAGCGCCGCGATCACCGCCCGCGCCGCGCCGCCGGCGCCCAGCACAGCGGCGGGTCCGCTCTCCGGTTTCCAGTCCGGCGCGGCCTGTCTCAGGTTCTCGATAAAGCCGTAGCCGTCGGTATTGTCCGCCTGTATCTTGCCGTCCTCACGAAACACCAGCGTGTTGGCCGCACCGATGATCGTGGCACGGTCGGTCACCAGGTCGGCCAGTTCCAGCGCCCGCTCCTTGTGCGGCACCGTGATGTTGACGCCACGAAACCCCATCTTCGGCAGGGTCCGCAACACCACCTCGAGATCAGCATTCGCCACGTCCATCGGGATGTAAAACCCCGGGATCCCCAATGTTTTGAGCCAGTGGGTATGAAGCTGCGGCGAACGCGAATGCGCGACCGGCGATCCGATGACACCGGCAAGGGGGATACGGTCATGGCTCATCTTGGCAGGTCTCCACGCAAGGTCAGAAAGGCCAGGAGGTCGAGTAGCGGCAGGCCCAGAACCGTGAAATAATCGCCTTCCACGCCGGAAAACAAGCGCACACCCTCCGCCTCGAGTTTATAGGCCCCGACGCATTCGGCAACATCGGGCCAGTTGCGGTCAAGATAGCCATTCAGCCAATCGTCGGAGAAATCCCTCACGCGCATCCGCGCGCGTCCCACATGCCGCCACACCGGCGCGCCATTCTCGCAGATCACCGCTGCCGACAGAAGATCATGCGCGCGCCCCCGCATCTCACGAAGTTGCGCGCGTGCCTCGCCGATATCAGCGGGTTTCGACAGCAGGCGCCCACCGAGATCAAGCACCTGGTCACAGCCCAGCACCAGCCGACCGGGCATCTTCTGGCTCACCCGCCGCGCCTTCATCTCTGCCAGCGCATCGGCAATGTCTCGTGGTGCGACGCCGTCGGACAGCAACGAATCGCGCAGCGTCGCCTCGTCCACGCGCGCGGGGCTGACAACGATCCGAAGGCCGGCATTTTCAAGCAATGTGCGCCGGATCGCCGAGCCGGAAGCAAGGACAAGTTCAAAATTCATGGGGATAACCTGATGACAAAATCCGTGACGGATCAACCCTTCACGGCTGACGGTGCAGGACAACAGATTGGGCGATCCGTTTCGCCGCGTTGGTCTACAGGTTGTTCCGCTATGGACAAGGATGAAATCACGCTGTGGACAACCCAGGACTCAAGAACTATCCACAGGATACCCTGACACAATCTTAAGGATTTTTAGTATATAATCTATTATTTTCATTGAATAATATTTCTCACACCAAACTATTCACCAATAATGCCCCGCGATACGCACAGCCTTATCCCCGAGTGGACAAACCCGGTGACAATGGCATAATCCACAATGCCCTACGTCCCCTACAACATCATCATTCTCCTATAATTCTATTATATTTTGGTTAAACGCGGTCGCCTCGTCCGACGCTTGACCTCAGCGGCTGTGAGGCCTAAGACAGCACGAGCCGCCGTCCGGTGGTCCTGAAATCCCCATATGATCCGTCCCTGGCCCTCATGGGTCCCGGCACCAATCGAGGCCTGTCATGTCCGAAGACCGTTTGAATCTCGCCGAACTCAAAGCGATGACCGCCAAGGACCTGCTCAACATCGCCGAAGAGCTGGAGATCGAGAACGCCTCGACCATGCGCAAGGGCGAGATGATGTTCTCGATCCTCAAGGAACGTGCCGAGGAAGGATGGGTGATCTTCGGCGACGGCGTACTCGAAGTGCTTCAGGACGGCTTTGGCTTCCTGCGTTCGCTCGAGGCCAACTACCTCCCCGGGCCTGACGATATCTACGTCTCGCCCGACATGATCCGGCAATTCTCGTTGCGCACCGGCGATACCATCGAGGGCGAGATTCGTCAGCCCGACGACACAGAGCGGTATTTCGCGCTTACTTCCGTCACCCAGATCAACTTCCAGGATCCGGATCGCGCGCGCCACAAGATCGCGTTTGAAAACCTCACGCCGCTCTACCCCGATGAACGGCTTCGGATGGAGATCGAGGATCCCACGATCAAGGACCGCTCCGCGCGGCTCATCGACCTTGTCGCGCCCATCGGCAAGGGGCAGCGCTCGCTGATCGTGGCGCCGCCGCGCACGGGTAAAACGGTGCTGTTGCAGAACATTGCCAACAGCATCGCGAAGAACCACCCCGAGTGCTATCTCATCGTGCTGTTGATCGACGAACGACCCGAAGAGGTCACTGACATGCAGCGCTCGGTCAAGGGTGAGGTCATCAGTTCGACCTTCGACGAACCCGCCACGCGCCACGTCGCCGTCTCCGACATGGTCATCGAAAAGGCCAAGCGCCTTGTCGAGCACAAGCGCGATGTGGTCATCCTGCTCGATTCGATTACGCGCCTCGGCCGCGCCTTCAACACGGTCGTGCCGTCCTCGGGCAAGGTGCTCACCGGTGGTGTCGATGCCAACGCCCTGCAACGCCCCAAGCGGTTCTTTGGCGCCGCGCGCAATATCGAGGAGGGCGGATCGCTCACCATCGTTGCCACCGCCCTGATCGAGACCGGCAGCCGCATGGACGAGGTGATCTTCGAGGAATTCAAGGGCACCGGCAACTCCGAGATCGTGCTCGACCGCAAGGTGGCCGACAAGCGCGTGTTCCCGGCGATCGACATCCTCAAGTCCGGCACGCGCAAGGAAGAGCTGCTTATCGACAAGCTTGAGCTGCAAAAGACCTTCGTCCTGCGCCGTATCCTCAACCCGATGGGCACCACCGACGCGGTAGAGTTCCTGCTCGGCAAGCTCAAGCAGACCAAGTCGAATGCCGAGTTCTTCGATTCGATGAATACCTGAGCATAGGCACGTCATCGCGATGGAGACGATCTTTGCCCTCTCCACGGCCCCCGGCAAGTCGGGTATCGCGGTCATTCGTCTCTCCGGCCCAGAGGTCGCATCCGCCGCGCGCGCGGTCTGCGGCGGGCTGCCCGCCCCCCGGCAGGCGAGCTTGCGCGTGCTGCGCGATCAGGACGGGGCGCGGCTGGACGAGGCGGTTGTGCTCTACTTTCCTGAAGGCGCGAGTTTTACTGGCGAGTCGGTGCTCGAGTTTCAGACACATGGCAGCGCGGCGGTCATTTCTGCCTTGCTGCGCCATCTTGGCGCCCTGCCCGGTCTGCGCGCCGCAGATCCCGGAGAGTTCACGCGCCGCGCGCTGTCCAACGGTCGCCTCGACCTGACGCAGGTCGAGGCGTTGGCCGATCTTCTGGACTCGGAAACCGAGGCGCAACGGCGCCAGGCGATGCGCGTATTCTCCGGTTCCCTCGGTAAGAAATGCGCCGAGTGGCGCGCGGCCCTGGTCCGGGCGCTGGCGCTTCTGGAGGTGACCATCGACTTCGCCGACGAGGAAGTGCCCGTCGATGTCTTTCCCGAGGTCCGGACGTTGCTCGCCTCGGTCAAATCCGGCCTCGACGCGGAAATCTCCGGCTTCGCCGTGGCCGAGCGCATCCGCTCCGGCTTCGAGGTGGCAATCCTCGGCGCGCCGAATGCTGGCAAGTCGACCTTGCTCAACACGCTTGCCGGGCGCGAGGCGGCGATCACCTCCGAGCACGTCGGAACCACCCGTGACGTGATCGAGGTGCGGATGGATCTCGGTGGCCTGCCTGTTACGCTTCTCGACACGGCCGGTCTTCGCGAGACCGCCGATGCGGTGGAGTCCATCGGCATCGCCCGCGCCCGTGACCGCGCCGCCGCCGCCGATCTGCGAGTGTTTCTCGACGACGGCACCCAGGATTTCGATGAGTTGCGACAGGCGGATGACATCACCTTGCGGGCCAAGGCTGATCTCGCCCCCGAAGAGGGCGAGGGCGTCTCCGGCCTCACGGGGCTGGGCGTGGACCGCCTCGTCGCCCGCATTGCCGAAACCCTCGGGGCGAGGGCGCAAGGTGGCGGCATGGCCATCCGCGCGCGCCACGAATCGGCCATGCGCAGCGGCAGCTCGTCCCTCGACGCGGCGCTCCTTGCTCTTGACGGGGGCGAGGCCGCGACCGATATCGCTGCCGAAGAGGTTCACGCCGCTGTCCGCGCGCTCGATTCTCTGGTAGGACGCATCGGTGTGGAGACGGTGCTCGGCGAGATTTTCGCGAGCTTCTGCCTTGGCAAGTGAGAGGTGTTTCACGTGAAACAATTCGATGTGCTCGTCATCGGTGGCGGACATGCCGGCGCGGATGCCGCCGACGCCGCGGCCCGGATGGGCGCGCGCACCGCGCTTGTCACCCTGTCGCGCGACGGGATCGGCGTGATGTCCTGCAACCCGGCCATCGGCGGCCTCGGCAAGGGCCACCTCGTGCGCGAAATCGACGCGCTTGATGGCGTGATGGGCCGCGTCGCGGATCGCGCCGGGATCCAGTTTCGCCTGCTCAACCGCCGCAAGGGCCCCGCTGTCCAGGGCCCCCGCGCGCAAGCTGACCGGCGAATCTACCGCGAAGAGATGCAGCGCGCCCTCGCCAGCCGGATCAACCTCGAGATCATCGAGGGCGAGGCCGCGGACTTCCGAATGAACGGCGACACCGTCACCGGCGTGATCCTCGCCGACGGCAGCGAGATCGCGGCGAGTGCCGTGATCCTCACCACAGGCACCTTCCTGCGCGGCGTCATTCATATCGGCGATGTCGCGCGCCCTGGCGGGCGCATGGGCGATCCGCCCAGCCTCCGCCTTGCCCAACGCATGGACAGCTTTGGCCTTCCCCTCGGCCGCCTCAAGACCGGCACGCCCCCGCGCCTCGACGGGCGCAGCATCAACTGGGACGGCCTCGACATGCAGCCCCCGGATGACGACCCGGTGATGTTTTCCTTCCTCTCCGACGCGCCCACGGCGCGGCAGGTTTCCTGCGGCATCACCCATACCAATGCCCGCACCCACGACATCATCCGCGACAATCTCGACCGCTCGGCCATGTATGGCGGGCATATCGACGGCATCGGTCCGCGCTATTGCCCCTCGATCGAGGACAAAATCGTGCGTTTCGCTGACAAGACATCGCACCAGATTTTCCTCGAACCAGAGAGCCTTTCCGATTCGGTAATCTACCCGAACGGTATTTCCACTTCGTTACCGGTCGAGGTGCAGGAGGCGTATGTGTGCTCCATCGCCGGGCTGGAAAACGCTGAAATCCTTCAGCCCGGCTATGCCATCGAGTATGACTACGTCGATCCACGGGCGCTCGACCACCGCCTCGCGCTGCGCGACGTGCCGGGGCTCTTCCTTGCCGGGCAGATCAACGGCACCACCGGCTACGAGGAGGCCGCGGCACAAGGGCTCGTTGCCGGGCTCAACGCCGCGCGCCATGCTGCGGGCGAGCCGCCGCTCACCTTCAGCCGCACCGACAGCTATATTGGCGTGATGATCGACGATCTCACCACCCGCGGCGTGACCGAGCCCTACCGCATGTTCACCTCCCGCGCCGAGTTTCGCCTGTCGCTGCGCGCCGACAATGCCGATCAGCGGCTCACACCCCTTGGGATCGACGCGGGGTGCGTCGGTGAGGACCGCCGCCGCGCATTCGAGGAGAAGATGAGCCGCCTCGACGCCGCGCGCAGCCTTCTCGACGCCGAGAGTTACACCCCCCGCGATCTCTCTTCCGCCGGGATCGCGGTCAACCAGGACGGCACGCGCCGTAACGGGATGCAGGTTCTCGCCTTCCCCGGTACCGAGTTGGCCGACCTTGCGCCCCTCACCCCGGCGCTTGCCGATGTCGACCCCGACATCGCCGCCCAGCTCAAGAAGGACGCGACCTACGCCAATTACATCGCCCGACAGGCCCGCGACGTGGAAATACTGCGCCGGGACGAGGGCGTGGCCATCCCCGAGGGGTTCGACTACGGCGGAATCGACGGCCTCTCCAACGAGCTCAAGGCCAAGCTTTCCGCCGCGCGCCCCGAAACGCTCGCCCAGGCGGCGCGCATCGACGGTATGACACCTGCGGCGCTTGCGCTGATCCTCGTCTGCCTGCGCCGGGGCGAGCGGGCACAGAGCGCATGATCCTCCGGGATGTTTCACGTGAAACAAGGGAGCGGCTAAACCTCTACGCCACGCTCATTGAAAAGTGGAACCCGCGCATAAACCTCGTCTCGCGCGCTTCCCTTCCCCATCTGCAAGCCCGCCATTTCGAGGATTCCGCACAGCTTCACGCCCTCGCCCCGACTCCCGTCGCCCATTGGGTTGATCTTGGCTCCGGTGGCGGCTTTCCGGGGCTCGTGATCGCCATCCTCGCGCAGGAGACCGGCTCCCCCGCCCGCGTCACCCTCGTCGAATCGGACGCGCGCAAATCCGCCTTCCTGCGCACCGTGATTCGCGAGACAGGGATCGCTGCCACCGTTCGCACCGAGCGAATCGAGAAGATGGACCCACTCGCCGCCGATGTGCTCAGCGCCCGCGCGCTCGCCGATCTCTCTGCGCTTCTTGGCTACGCCGCGCGCCATCTCGCCCCCGGCGGCACGGCGCTCTTTCCCAAGGGGGCAACATGGCGGCAAGAGCTGACAGAGGCGCAAAGCAAGTGGCAATTTATCTCCCGGGTTGATAAAAGCAGGACAGACCCCGAAGCCGTCATCCTGCGCGTCACAGGAGTATCCCGTGCCTGATTCCAGCCCGATTACCACCCCCCGCATCATCGCGGTCGCCAATCAAAAGGGCGGCGTGGGCAAGACCACGACAACCATCAATCTTGGCGCCGCGCTCGCGGATTCCGGTGCGCGCGTGCTGATCGTCGATCTCGACCCGCAGGGCAACGCGTCCACCGGGCTCGGGATAGAGGCCAGCGCGCGCGATATCACCACCTACGATTTCCTGCTCGACGAGGCCACGCTCGACGAGGCCGTGCAGCCCACCAATCATGACCGGCTGTCGATCATCCCCGCCACTGTCGATCTGTCCTCGGCGGATATAGAGCTTTTCTCCAATGAAAAGCGCAGCTTCCTGCTGCACGATGCGCTGCGCCAGCCGGGGATGGAGGCGCTCGCCCCCGATTACGTGCTGATCGACTGTCCGCCCTCGCTCAACCTGCTGACGGTCAACGCGATGGTCGCGGCGCATTCGGTGTTGATCCCGCTCCAGGCCGAATTCTTCGCGCTCGAGGGCCTGTCGCAGCTCATGCTGACGATTCGCGAGGTGCGGCAAAGCGCCAATCCCGACCTGCGCATCGAGGGGGTTCTGCTGACGATGGTGGACGGGCGCAACAACCTCTCCGCACAGGTCGAGGCCGATGCCCGCGACACGCTTGGCGATCTCGTCTTTGCCACGCGCATCCCACGCAACGTCCGGGTGAGCGAGGCGCCGTCCTACGCCATGCCGGTCCTGACCTACGATAGCACCTCCAAGGGTGCGCAGGCCTACCGCGATCTCGCGGGCGAGATTGTCCGCAGGCACGCGCGCGTCGCGGCATAAGAAAAAGGAGACGAGGCGGTGAGCACGAAAAAATCCCAGCAACGCGGCCTTGGGCGCGGCCTCTCGGCCCTGATGGCCGACGTCCGCGAGACCACCGAGAGCCCCGAGAGCCAACCGCCGCAGCCCGACATGCGCGTGCCAGTGGAAAAGGTCCATCCCAACCCCGACCAGCCCCGCCGCCATTTCGACGCCGACGCATTGGCCGACCTCGCGCGCTCGATCGCCGAAAAGGGCATCATCCAGCCCCTCATCGTCCGCCAGAGCCCCGGCAAGCCCGGCGAATACGAGATCGTCGCCGGCGAGCGTCGCTGGCGTGCCGCGCAAATGGCCAAGTTGCACGAGGTGCCGGTCCTGTTGCGCGACTTCACCGATATCGAGGTGCTAGAGGTCGCGATCATCGAGAATATCCAGCGCGCCGACCTCAACCCGGTCGAAGAGGCGTCGGGCTACAGCCAGTTGATGACAAAGTTCGGTCACACCCAGGAAAAGCTGGCCGATGTCCTCGGCAAGAGCCGCAGCCACATTGCCAACGCCGTGCGTTTGCTCAACCTGCCCGAGGATGTGCAGGACCATCTGCGTAACGGCCGTCTGTCGGCGGGCCATGCGCGCGCGCTCATCACCGCGCCCGACGCGTCGGCCCTCGCCCGCAAGATCATCCAGAAGGGGCTTTCGGTCCGCGAAACCGAGAAACTCGCCAAGGCCGACCCCGCGCCGGGCCAGGGCGGCAAGAGCGGCAAGGGCAGCGGCAAGCCGGAGAAGGATGCCGACACCAAGGCGCTCGAATCCGATCTCTCGGCGGCGCTCTCGATGAAGGTGCGGATCGACCATACGCCGGGACAAGAGGGCGGCGCGCTCACCATTCGCTACGCCTCGCTCGATGATCTCGATCGGTTGATGGGCCTGCTCAGCGCCTGACCGCTCAGGTCAACAATTCGCGCAGCACCGCGTTAAGCACCGGGCGCCCCGCGCCGGTGACCCGCAGCCGCGTGCCCGCAACCTCCACCATCCCGATATCCTCCAGGTGGCGCAGCCGCGCGGCATCGAGCGGCATCCCCGCCAGCGCTTCGTGTCGTGCCATGTCGATCCCTTCGGTCAGCCGCAGCCCCATGAGCAGGTGCTCGACCGCCTGCTCACTCCGGCTCAGAGGGGCGCGCAGGCTTTCGCCTGTCCCTTTCGTCACCGCGTCGCGCCACGTCCCCGGCGCACGCCACGCCTCGGTGGCGTGCCGCTGCCCGCCGATGGTCAGCCGCCCATGCGCGCCCGGGCCGATGCCGACGTAATCGCCATAGCGCCAATACACCATGTTGTGCCGCGATTCCGCGCCGGGTTTGGCGTGGTTGGACACCTCGTAGCTCTCCAGCCCCGCCGCCCCACATATCTCCTGCGTGGCCAGATACATGTCGGCGGCGAGATCCTCCTCGGGCAGCCCGCGCAGCCGTCCGGCGGCGTAGCGCTCGCCAAACGCCGTCCCGCCCTCGATGGTGAGCTGATATAGCGACAGGTGATCCACCGCCAGATCAAGCGCCCGGCGCAGCTCTGCCTGCCAGGCGTCAAGGGTCTGATCCTGCCGTGCATAGATCAGGTCAAAACTCGTCCGATCAAAGAATTTCCTCGCGATTTCATATGCTTGCATCGCCTCCGCCGCGCTGTGCAACCGCCCCAATCGCCGCAGGTCATCGTCGTTCAGCGCCTGCACCCCCAGCGATACGCGGCTCACGCCTGCCGCGGCATAGGCCGCGAACCGCCCGGCCTCGACCGAGGTGGGGTTGGCCTCCAGCGTGATTTCCAGATCATTGGCCACGGGCCACGCCGTCCGCGCCGCCTCGATCACCGCGGCCACGGTGTCGGGCTCCATCAGGCTCGGCGTGCCGCCCCCGAAAAAGATCGAGCCCAGCACCCGATCAGGCACTAACTTGGCGTAACTCGCGATTTCTTGCAGGTAGGCGTCGCGCCACCCCGCGTGGTCGATCTCCTGCGCGACATGGCTGTTAAAGTCGCAATAGGGGCATTTCGCCTGGCAGAACGGCCAGTGCACGTAGAGGCCAAAGCCCCCTGATTGCCAGTCCTCAGCCAAAGGCGCCGTCGATCATCTTGGCAAAGGCGTCGGCGCGGTGGCTGATCCGGTTCTTTTCCCAGCGATCCATCTCGGCAAAGGTCACGTCATGCCCCTCGGGTTGAAAGATCGGATCATAGCCATGCCCCTGCGCCCCGCGCATCGGCCAGACGATCCATCCCTCGACGGTGCCCTCGAATACCTCGTCATGTCCATCGGGCCAGGCCAGCACCAGCGTGCAGCAGAACCGCGCCGTCCACGGCTGAGAAACACCGCTTTCGCGCAGGCGGTCATGCGCCTTACCCATCGCCATGATGAAATCACGACCAGAGCCTGTTTCGGCCCAATCCGCCGTATAGACGCCCGGCGACCCGTCCAGCGCGTCGATCACGATACCCGAATCGTCGGCCAGCGCCGGCAGCCCCGTGGCCTTCGCCGCCGCGTGCGCCTTGATCCGCGCGTTGCCGACAAAGGTGGTCTCGGTCTCCTCGGGCTCCGGCAGCCCACGCTCGCCCGCGCCGATCACCCGCACGCCATACGGCTCAAGCAGATGCGCAATTTCCTCCAGCTTGCCGGCATTATGTGTCGCCACCAAAAGCGTGTCGCCGTCAAACTTACGCACCGGTCGCCTCGCGCTGTTTTGCCACCAGCTCGCCCACGCCCTTCCCGGCGAGGTCGAGCAGCGTACTCATCTCGTCGCGGCTGAAGGTTGCGCCCTCGGCGCTCATCTGCACCTCGATAAGCCGCCCGGCCCCGGTCAGGATGAAATTGCCGTCAACGCCCGCCGCGCTGTCCTCGGGGTAATCGAGATCCAGCACCGGCTGCCCGGCATAGATGCCGCAGGACACCGCCGCCACCGGGTCGGGCAGCGGGTCGCTCACGACGTCCCCCGCCACCATCAGCTTGGCCACCGCCAGCCGCAGCGCCACCCAGCCGCCGGTGATCGCGGCGCAGCGCGTCCCGCCATCGGCCTGGATCACGTCGCAATCCACCGTGATCTGCCGCTCGCCCAGCGCCACCCGGTCGGTGCCCGCGCGCAGCGCCCGCCCGATCAGCCGCTGGATTTCCACCGTGCGTCCGCCTTGCTTGCCGACGGCGGCCTCGCGCCGCATCCGGCTCCCGGTCGAGCGCGGCAACATGCCGTATTCGGCGGTGACCCAGCCAAGCCCCGTCCCCTTGACAAAGGGCGGCACCCGGTCCTCGATCGTCGCGGTGCACAGAACATGCGTGTCGCCCATCTTCACGAGGCAAGAGCCTTCGGCATGTTTCAGAACGCCCGTTTCGATTGAAACGGGCCGCATTTCACTTAAATCTCTGCCAGAAGGCCGCATTACTGTCCCCTTGTGATGTTGGCCTCGGCATATAAGGGAGCGGTCCGTGATGGCAACCCCGATTGACCTTTGCCCCAAGCCGCCTTTAATGCCTGTTAACCATGAAAGCGCATCAAATGTCCGAGGATTCGAACCATCTGGCTCAGCTCAATGACCGCTCGCGCGAAGTGTTTCGCCGCGTCGTCGAGGGCTATCTTGCTACCGGCGACCCGGTCGGCTCGCGCACCCTCACCCGTGATTTCTCGGAAAAGGTGAGCGCCGCCACCATCCGCAACGTGATGCAGGATCTCGAATACATGGGCCTTCTGGGCAGCCCCCACATCAGCGCTGGGCGCGTGCCCACGCAAGAGGGGCTGCGCATGTTCGTCGATGGCCTGCTCGAGGTCGGCGGGCTCGAGGATACCGACCGCGCGCTGATCGATTCGACCATCGCCAGCAATTCCCGCGACGTCACCGGACTGCTCGACAGCATCGGCTCGGCGCTTTCGGGCGTCACGCGCGGCGCATCGCTGGTGCTCGCGCCCAAGCACGAGGCCCCGATCAAGCATATCGAGTTTGTCAGCCTCGCACATGACCGTGCGCTTGCCGTGCTGGTGTTTTCCGACGGGCAGGTGGAAAACCGGGTGTTCACCCCGCCGCCGGGTCAGACGCCAAGCTCGATGCGCGAGGCGGCCAACTTCCTCAACGCGCTGGTCGAGGGCAAGACGCTCTCGGACATGCAGCGCCGCATCACCACCGAGATCGCCGCCCGACGGCAGGAAATCGACGCGCTCGCCCACGCCTTTGTCGAAAGTGGCCTCGCCGTGTGGGAGGGCGAAGGCGAGCATCACGAGCGCCTGATCGTTCGCGGCCGCGCCAATCTCATCGACGCCGACGTGGACGAGGCCGATCTCGAGCGTATCCGCGTCCTCTTCGACGACCTCGAGCGCAAGCGCGACATCGCCGAATTCCTCGAACGCGCAGACGAGGGCGAAGGCGTGCGCATTTTTATCGGCTCAGAGAACAAACTTTTCTCACTTTCGGGTTCCTCTTTGGTCGTCTCTCCATATATGAACGCTGACCGTAAGATCATTGGCGCGGTGGGCGTAATCGGCCCGACGCGCCTTAACTACGGGCGCATTGTGCCGATCGTGGACTACACGGCACAGCTCGTGGGCAGGCTGATCTCCGACCGGAGCGAGAGGTAAGACATGGCAGAGCCGAAAGAACAGGGTTTCCTGGACGATATCGAAGACGCCGCCGCCGAAGAGCGGGATGCGGCGGACGCGGAAATATCGCCGCAGGAGGCCGAAATCGACGCCCTGCGCGCAGAGCGCGACGCGCTTCAGGACAAGTTCATGCGCGCGCTCGCCGATGCCGAGAATTCGCGCAAGCGGTCTGAAAAGGACCGGCGCGAGGCCGAAAATTACGGCGGCTCCCGGCTCGCCCGCGACATGCTGCCGGTGCATGACAATCTCAAGCGCGCGCTTGAGACCATCACCGAGGATCAGCGCGCCGCTTCCGGCGCCCTTGTCGAGGGGATAGAGCTGACGCTGCGCGAATTGCTCAACGTGTTCGCCAAGCACGGTATCACCGTGATCGACCCGCAGGTGGGCGAACGCTTCGATCCGCAGCACCACGAGGCGATGTTCGAGGCCCCCCTGCCCGGCACCAATGCCGGCGAGATCATCCAGGTCTCGGCGCAGGGTTTCATGCTGCACGATCGCATCCTGCGCCCCGCGCAGGTGGGCGTGTCCTCGAACCGGGGCTGACCCACAGGGTGGGGCTCAGTCCGCCCCGTCCACCAATGCCTTCAACTCGTAGATCAGGTCCAGCGCCTCGCGCGGGCTGAGCGTATCAGGCAGCACCTCGGCCAGCCGCGCCTCTACCTTCGAGGCGCGCGGCGCGGGGGCCGCGCTCGGCGGTGTCGCGGCAAACAGCGGCAGGTCGTCGATCAGCGCCTGCCGCGCCGCGCCGCCCTCGCGCTCGCCCTTCTCCAGCGCGTCGAGCACCACCCGCGCGCGCTCCACCACCGTCTCCGGCAGTCCCGCCAGCCGCGCCACCTGCACGCCATAGCTGCGATCCGCCGCGCCGCGCCGCACCTCGTGCAGGAAAATCACCTCACCGCCATGCTCCTTGACGCTGACCGTGGCATTGGCCACCCGGTCGAGCCGCTCGCTCAGCCGTGTCATCTCGTGGTAATGCGTGGCAAACAGCGCGCGACACCCATTCACCTCGTGCAGATGCTCCATCACCGCCCAGGCAATCGACAGCCCGTCATAGGTCGCCGTGCCGCGCCCGATCTCGTCGAGGATCACCAGCGCATGCGCGTCCGCCTGGTTGAGGATCGCCGCCGTCTCGACCATCTCCACCATGAAGGTCGAGCGCCCCCGCGCCAGGTCGTCCGACGCCCCGACCCGGCTGAATAGCTGGCTGACGATCCCGATATGCGCCGCCCGCGCGGGCACATAGCTGCCCATCTGCGCCAGGAGCGCGATCAGCGCGTTCTGCCGCAGGAAAGTGGACTTCCCGGCCATGTTCGGCCCGGTCAGCAGCCAGATATCGCTCTCGCCCCCGAGGTCGCAATCATTGGCGATGAATGGCGCGCCACCCTCGCCGCGCAGGGCACGCTCCACCACCGGGTGCCGCCCGCCCTCGATATGCAGCGCGCGGCTGCCGTCCACCCGTGGCGCGCACCAGTCCTCGGCCACTGCGATCTCTGCCAGCGCGGCCGCAAGGTCGATCTCCGCAAGCCCTGCCGCCGCCTCCCCCAGCGGCCCGGCCTGCGCCAGAATCTCCGCTTTCAGGCCGTCATAGAGCCGCCTTTCAATCTCGATGGCCCGCCCCCCAGCGTTCAGGATCCGGCTCTCGGTCTCGCTCAGCTCCGGCGTGGTAAAGCGCAACTGGCTGGCCGTGGTCTGGCGATGCCGGAACGTCTCGTTGAGCGGCGCGGCCAGCATCTTCTCGGCATGCGTCGCCGTCACCTCGACGAAATAGCCCAGCACGTTGTTGTGCTTGATCTTGAGCGAGGCGATCCCCGTCTCCCTGACATACTCTCCCTGCATCCGCGCGATCACCCCGCGCCCCTCGTCGCGCAGCTGTCGCGCCTCGTCCAGCTCGTCATCGAACCCGGCGGCGATGAACCCGCCATCGCGCGCCAGCAGCGGTGGCTCGGCCACCAGCGCCCGGTCGAGCAGGTCGCGCAGCGTTTCGTGCCCGGTGAGGGCCGCCACCGCCTCGCGCAGCCGCCCGGGCAGATCGTGACCGTCCAGCCGCGCCGCGATCTCCCCGGCCTGCGCCAGCGCATCGCGCACCGCCGCCAGATCGCGCGGCCCGCCCCGGTCAATCCCCAGTCGTGACAGCGCCCGGTCAAGATCGGGCACCTTGCGCAGGTCATCCCGCAGATCGTCCCGTAATCGGGACTGTTCCACCATAAATCCCACGCAATCAAGCCGCGCCTGTACCTCGTCGAGCCCCCGGCTCGGGCTCGACAGCCGCCGCTCCAACAGCCGTCCGCCCCCCGCCGTCACCGTTCGGTCGATCGTGGCAAGCAGCGATCCTGCGCGCCGCCCGTCGGGTCCGTGGGTCAGCTCCAGGCTGCGCCGCGTCGCCGCGTCGATCTGCATCGCCGACCCCTGCGCCTCGCGCACCGGCGGGCGCAAGAGCGGCAGCTTGCCCCGCTGCGTGATCTCCAGCCACTCGACGATTGCCCCCATCGCGGCGATCTCGGGCCGGGAGAACGCGCCATAGGCGTCGAGCGTGCCCACCCCGTAGAGCGCACAAAGCCGCGTCTCGGCCCCCGCGCTGTCAAATGCCGCCGCCCCCAGCGTGGTAAGCGCCGCCCCAGATTCAGACACTATTTCGGCGTAATCCGCCTCCTGCCCCTGCATCGCGACAAGCTCACGAGGCCCCAGCCGCGCCAATTCAGCCGCCAGCCGCGCACGTCCCAGCCCCAAGACGTGAAACGCCCCGGTAGAGATATCCACCCAGGCCAGCGCCCCTTCGCCCCGCACCTCTGCAAAGGCCGCCAAGAAATTGTGCCGCCGCGCGTCAAGCAGGCTCTCCTCGGTCAGCGTGCCGGGCGTGACCAGCCGCACCACCTCGCGCCGCACCACCGATTTCGAGCCGCGCTTCTTGGCTTCCGCCGGGTCTTCCATCTGCTCGGCGATGGCCACGCGAAACCCCTTGCGGATGAGCGACAAAAGATACCCTTCGGCGGAATGCACCGGCACCCCGCACATCGCGATATCCTCCCCCAGGTGCTTGCCCCGCTTGGTCAGCGCGATATCCAGCGCCTCGGCCGCCGCCGCCGCGTCGTCAAAGAACAACTCGTAGAAATCGCCCATCCGGTAGAACAAGAGCGCATCCGCGTGCTGCGCCTTGATCTCCAGGTATTGCGCCATCATCGGCGTTACTGTCGCGTCGGTCTCGCTCAATGCTGCCCCCTGTCGTTGGCGCGGACCTTACAAACCCCCCGGTTCGCGCGAAAGCCCCTTCCGCCTTTCGGTTGAGACAACGCCCGTCCCCCGCTATTGAAGATCGACCATCTCCGAAAAGGCCGTCCCATGACCAAACCCAAATATACCCGCGAAGAGGCCCTCGCCTTCCATCTCGAGCCGACCCCCGGCAAATTCGAGATCACGGCCACCGTGCCAATGACCACGCAGCGCGACCTCAGCCTCGCCTATTCCCCCGGCGTGGCCGTCCCTTGCGAGGAGATCGCGGCCAATCCCGAGCTTGCCTATGACTACACCAACAAGGGTAACCTCGTCGCCGTCATCTCCAACGGCACCGCGGTTCTCGGCCTCGGCAATCTCGGCGCGTTGGGCAGCAAGCCGGTGATGGAGGGCAAGGCGGTGCTGTTCAAGCGCTTCGCCGACGTCAATTCCATCGACATCGAACTCGACACCGAGGACCCGGACGCCTTCATCAACGCGGTGCGCCTCATGGGGCCTACCTTCGGCGGCATCAACCTCGAGGATATCAAGGCGCCCGAATGTTTCATCATAGAGCAACAGCTCAAGGCGGTGATGGATATCCCGGTGTTCCACGATGATCAGCACGGCACCGCGGTGATCTGCGCCGCCGGGCTCATCAACGCGCTGCATTTGTCGGGGAAAAAGATCGAGGATGTGCGCATCGTGCTCAACGGTGCGGGGGCGGCGGGCATCGCCTGCCTCGAATTGCTGAAATCAATGGGCGCGCGGCACGAAAACTGCATCATGTGCGACACCAAGGGCGTGATTTACCAGGGCCGCACAGAGGGCATGAACCAGTGGAAATCCGCCCACGCGGTCAAGACCGGGCTGCGCACCCTCGACGAGGCGATGAAGGACGCAGACGTGTTCCTCGGCGTGTCGGCCAAGGGCGCGGTGACGCAGGACATGGTCGCCTCGATGGCCGACAACCCGGTGATCTTCGCCATGGCCAACCCCGATCCAGAGATCACCCCCGAAGACGCCCACGCCGTGCGTCCCGACGCGATCGTGGCTACCGGGCGCTCGGATTATCCCAACCAGGTCAACAACGTGCTGGGATTCCCCTATCTCTTCCGTGGCGCGCTCGATGTCCATGCCCGCGCCATCAACGACGAGATGAAGATCGCCTGCGCCGAGGCGCTCGCCCGGCTCGCCCGGCTCGACGTGCCCGACGAGGTGGCGATGGCCTACGGGCGCAAGCTCAGCTTCGGGCGCGATTACATCATCCCCACACCGTTTGATCCGCGGCTCATCCATACCATCCCGCCCGCCGTGGCCCGCGCCGGGATGGAGACGGGGGCGGCGCGCCGCCCGATCGTCGACATGGACGCCTACGAGCTGTCGCTCAAGTCGCGCATGGACCCGACCGCCAACATCCTGCGCGGC
The DNA here is from genome assembly GCF_004126395.1 of Roseovarius sp. A46. Classification (NCBI taxonomy): domain Bacteria; kingdom Pseudomonadati; phylum Pseudomonadota; class Alphaproteobacteria; order Rhodobacterales; family Roseobacteraceae; genus Roseovarius; species Roseovarius sp. A46. The sequence goes on from NZ_PVWS01000001.1 coordinate 47,504, forward strand.
ATCAACGCCCGGGCCCGGCGGGCGCAGGCGCGGATGATCTTTGCCGAGGGTGACGATGCGCGCGTTCTGCGCGCCGCCGTGCAGTATCAGCGCACCGGCCTCGGCAAGGCGCTCGTGGTGGGCCGCGACGACGACGTCAAGGCCAAGCTCGACGCCATCGGCATGGCTGACGCGGTGCGCGAGCTCGAGGTCGTGAACGCCGCCAAGACCGACCGGCTCGACGAGTACAAGGCGTTCCTCTATGCGCGCCTGCAACGCAAGGGCTTCGACCGGCAGGATGTCCACCGCCTCGCCGCGCGCGACCGGCACGTGTTCGCCTCGCTGATGCTTGCCCACGGGCATGGCGACGCGCTGGTGACCGGGGCCACCCGCAAATCCGCGCATATCCTCGAACGGATCAACTACGTCTTCGACGCCGAAGCCGAGCATGGCGCGGTGGGCGTGACCGCGCTCTTGCACAAGGGGCGGATCGTGCTCATCGCCGACACCCTGGTGCACGAATGGCCCGACGAGGAGGATCTCGCCACCATCGCCACCCGCGGTGCCGACGTCGCGCGCCATCTCGGGCTCGATCCCCGCGTGGCCTTCGTCAGCTTCTCCACCTTCGGCTACCCACATTCCGAGCGCGCCGAGAAAATGCACCGCGCGCCGCGCGTACTGGAACGGCGCGGCGTCGATTTCGAATTCGAGGGCGAGATGACCGTCGATGTGGCGCTCAACGCCCGCGCGCAAGAGAATTACCCGTTCCAGCGCCTCTCGGGGCCCGCCAACGTGCTCGTGGTGCCCGCGCGCCATTCGGCGTCGATCTCGGTCAAGCTGATGCAAGAAATGGCCGGGGCCACGGTGATCGGCCCGATCCTTTCGGGCGTCGGCGCCTCGATCCAGATCTGCTCGTCCAACTTCACGTCCAACGACATCCTCAACATGGCGGTGCTGGCGGCGTGCAAGGTGGGCTGACGCAGCGCGTGCTGCGATGCTTGGCGAATGGATATTTCGGGCAAGATGAAGTCCGGTCAGGACGCCCCGGCAAACGGGGCCGCCTCGCCCCACAGCGCCCGCACCCGCGCATCGCGCCCGCAGGCCCGGCGGTAGAGCTTGTAGGCGCTCGCCTTGGTCCGCGGCCCGAACCGGGTGAGGATGATGTCGCCGCTCTTGTAGTAATCCTGGTGATAGGCCTCTGCCGGCCAGAACCTGTCGAGGTCGCGCACCGGCGTCACGATCTCGCGCCCGAGGTCGCGGGTCGCCGCCGCGATCTCTGCCTCGGCAAGCGCTCTTTCCGCCTGATCAGAGACGAAAATCGCCGTGGTATAGCTCTCCCCCCGGTCGCAGAACTGTCCTCCCGCATCGGTCGGGTCGATCGAGCGCAGGAACAGGTGCACCAACGCCTGCCGCGTCACCTGCGCCGGGTCGAACGCGATCCGCACCGCCTCCAGATGCCCGGTCCCGCCGCGCGTCACTTCGCGGTAGGTCGGGCTCTCGACCGTTCCCCCGGCAAAGCCCGACTCGGCCTCGAACACGCCGGCGACCTTCTCGAAATCGGCCTCGACGCACCAGAAACAGCCGCCCGCGACCACCAGCGTCTCGCGCTCCGACGCCTCGGCGCCCTTGCTCTGCAAGCATAGCGCCGCCGCGATCAGCAACGCCAGCATCCCCGCCTTGAGTTCCCGTATCCCGATGATCATGACCACACCCTCCTTGCCGCGCCCAAGCATGCCGCGCCGCCCTGTCATGACCAAGCGACAAGGCCGTGATCTCACGCCTTGTTGAGCGTCGTTTCACCCTTGGCCCCCTCCCGCGCCCCCGCTACCCTCGCCGGGAAAGGAGCGCGCCATGACAGATCAGCAAACCACCCACGCCGCCGAGGAGGATGCCCGCAACGCCGATATCCGCATCTGGCTCGACGGCCGCATCGTGCCAAGGGCGCAGGCGCTGGTCAGCGTCTATGACAGCGGCTTCATGCTGGGCGACGGGGTGTGGGAGGGGCTGCGCCTCTACAACGGCACCTGGGCCTTTGCCGATGAACACCTGGATCGCCTGTTCGAGGCGGCGCGCGCCATCGACCTCGATATCGGAATGACGCGGCAAGACCTGTTTCAGGCCGTGTTAGAGACACAAGCAGCCAACGACATGACCACTGACGCCCATGCCCGCCTGATGGTAACGCGGGGGATCAAGACGCGCCCCTTCCAGCATCCGTCGCTCTCGCGGCAGGGCCCCACCATCGCCATCATCATGGAGCATTCGACCCCCGCCATCGCCCGCCCCATCCGGCTCGCCACCGTGCCGCATATCCGCGGTCTGCCGATGACGCAGGACCCCAAGCTCAATTCGCATTCCAAGCTCAACTGCATCCTCGCCTGTATCGCTGCGGAAAAGGCCGGGGCCGACGAGGCGCTGATGCTCGATATCCACGGCTTCGTGAACACCACCAATGCCTGCAACTTCTTCATCGTCCGCCGCGGCGAGGTCTGGACTTCGACGGGCGACTACTGCATGAACGGCATCACCCGGGCCAAGGTGATCGACCTCTGCCGCGAGGATGGCATCCCGGTGTATGAGAAGAATTTCTCTCTGGTCGAAACCTACGGCGCTGACGAAGCGTTCCTCACCGGCACCTTCGGCGCGCAGACCCCGGTCGGCGAGATCGACGGCCGCGTCATCGGCGACGGGGTGCAGGGCCCTGTCACGACCCGTATCCAGGACCTTTACAAGGCACTGATCCGGCGCGAAACGGCTTAATGAGGGCGCAGCAGCATCGCCTTTTCCCGTGCCGCGACGATCCCCTTGAGGCCCCCCGGCACCTCCGCATCGGCCAGCACCTCGATCGCATACCGCGCCCCGTGACAGCGCGCCACCTCCTCCTCGGTGATGGAAAACGGCGGGCCGTCCATCTCCGCCTGGTCGTACTCGAACGTTACCAGCAGCTGCGGCGCGACGGCGGTGATCCCGGCCAGGTGCGCGGCATAGCGGCGGCGCATCCCCTCGGGCAGCGCCACCAGCGCCGCCCGGTCATAGACCGCGTCCACCGGGCCGAGCACGTCCGCCGTGATCTCGAAAATGTCGCCCACGAAAATGTCGATCCCGTCGGCGGAATAGCGGCGATGCGATCCCGTCGCCGTCACCTCTGGGATCACCCCCAATTCGGCGAACAGGTCGCGCACCGCGATCTCGCTTAGCTCCGCCCCCGCCACGCGATAGCTCCGCGACAAAAGCCACGGAATATCAACAGCTTTGCCACAGAGGGGCAGGAACACGCGCTGCCCGGGGACAAGCGTTAGCGCGCCAATATGCGCCTCCAGCATCCGGTTGACACGGCCCTCGTGAAAGCCAAGCCGCCCCTCTTGCCACCTGTCATGCCAGAATTGCGCGTCCATCGCCCATGCCCCCTGTATCGTCTGCCCCGATGTGGTAGCAGAGTTGCGGGCAAAGCCAAGCGCTTGTCGCTCACAAGCCGGGGAGCAAGGGGAGGGCCGGGAATGCACATCGCCATGTGGTCGGGGCCGCGCAATCTGTCCACCGCGATGATGTACGCCTTCGCCGCGCGCGGCGATTGCGCCGTGGTGGACGAGCCGTTCTATGCCGCCTACCTCGCGAAAACCGGCCTCGACCACCCGATGCGCGACGCGATCCTCGCGGCGCAGCCGCAGGACCCGACCGCGGTGGTCGAGCGGCTTTTAGGCCCTGTTCCAGCCCAAAAGCCGCATTTCTACCAAAAGCACATGGCCCAGCACATGATCCCCGGTATTCCCCGCGACTGGGTTCTTGACGTCGTGAACGTGTTTCTCATCCGTCACCCCGCGCGCGTTGCCGCCAGCTTCTCGGCCAAGTACGACAACCCCACCCTCGCCGATATCGGCTTTGTTCAGCAGGTCGAGCTTTACGAGCAACTGGTGGCAGAGGGGCAATCCCCCGTTGTGATCGATTCCGCCGATATCCGGCGCGATCCGTCAACCATGTTGCAACGGCTTTGTGCCGCCATCGGCCTCGACTGGACGCCCGCGATGCTCACCTGGCCGCGTGGCGGCCACCCCGATGATGGGGTCTGGGCCGCGCATTGGTATGGGGCCGTCCATGACAGCACCGGCTTCGCCCCCGCCGAGGGGCCGCCGCCCGCGCTCGACGGGCCGCGCGCCGCACTGGCCGAGGCGGCGATGCCCGCCTACGAGCGGCTGCGCGCCGTGGCGCTCTCGCCCGGGTAAGCAAATCCTTGCGCCACCGTGCCGGGCGCGCCGCGAACCTCCCGGTTCACGCCTTGAACCTTGCGGTTCGACTCAGCCCTTCAGCCGCCGGTTCCGCGCCGCGAGCAGTTTCAGCCGCAGCGCGTTGAGCTGGATGAACCCGGCGGCATCCTTCTGGTCATAGGCCCCGGCATCCTCCTCGAACGTCACATGCGCCTCGGAATAGAGGCTGTGATCCGACCACCGCCCGACGGTCGTGGCCGATCCCTTGTAGAGCTTCAACCGCACCGTGCCGCACACATGATGTTGCGAGTGATCAATCGCCGCCTGCAACATTTCGCGTTCCGGGCTGAACCAGAAGCCGTTATAGATCAGCTCCGCATAGCGCGGCATCAGCGAATCCTTGAGGTGCCCTGCGCCGCTGTCGAGCGTGATCTGCTCGATCCCGCGATGCGCCTCGAGCAGCACGGTGCCGCCGGGCGTCTCGTAAATGCCGCGCGATTTCATCCCGACAAAGCGGTTTTCCACGAAATCGAGCCGCCCGATGCCATGCTTTCCACCCAATTCATTGAGCTTCGTCAATATGTTAGCTGGGCTCATCGGGGTGCCGTCGATGGCCACCGCATCGCCCTTGTCAAACGTGATCTCGATGAATTCCGGGGTGTCCGGCGCGTCCTCGGGGCTCACCGTGCGCTGATAGACATAGTCCGGCGCCGCCTCTGCAGGGTCTTCGAGCACCTTGCCCTCGCTTGAGGTATGCAGCAGGTTCGCATCCACCGAAAACGGCGCCTCGCCACGCTTGTCCTTGGCAATCGGAATCTGGTTTTTCTCTGCAAAATCAAGCAGCCGCGTGCGGCTCGTCAGGTCCCATTCGCGCCACGGCGCGATCACCTTGATATCGGGGTTGAGCGCATAGGCCGCCAATTCGAACCGCACCTGGTCGTTGCCCTTGCCGGTCGCTCCGTGGGCCACGGCATCGGCCCCGGTCTCGGCCGCAATCTCCACAAGACGCTTTGAAATCAAGGGTCTGGCGATCGAGGTGCCGAGCAGGTATTGCCCCTCGTAGAGCGCGTTGGCGCGGAACATCGGAAACACGAAATCGCGGACAAACTCCTCGCGCACATCCTCGATGAAGATGTTTTCTTCCTTGATTCCAAGAAGTTTCGCCTTCTCCCGCGCGGGTTCCAGCTCTTCGCCCTGGCCCAGGTCGGCGGTAAAGGTCACCACCTCGCAGCCATATTCCGTCTGCAGCCATTTCAGGATGATCGAGGTATCGAGACCCCCGGAATAGGCCAGAACAACTTTCTTCGGCGCGGACATCATGCTTCCCCCTTCGCGGATTTCCCGCGCGATTAGCGGGTTTTGCGGGGCGGGGCAAGCCAGCCCCTTGCCAGCCGCCCGCGATTGCGTCACTGACACGGCCATGTCCGATTTCCGCGATACCGCCCGCGCCGCCGAGGCCGCCATGCGCGCCGTCTTTCCGCCGACGCCCTTGCAGCGCAACGACCACCTGTCCGAGCGTTACGACGCCGACATCTGGCTCAAGCGCGAGGATCTCAGCCCGGTGCGCTCCTACAAGCTGCGCGGTGCCTTCAACGCCATGCGCCACGTGCTCTCGGCGCGGCCCGATACCGCACAGTTCGTCTGCGCGAGCGCCGGCAATCACGCGCAGGGCGTGGCCTATATGTGCCGCCATTTCGGCGTCCGTGGCGCGATCTTCATGCCGGTGACGACGCCGCAGCAAAAGATTGGAAAGACAGAGAAATTTGGCGGCGATGCCGTTACCATCCGGCTCACCGGCGACTATTTCGACGACACACTTGCCGCCGCGCAGGAGTATTGCGCGCAGGTGGGCGGGCATTTCCTCGCGCCGTTCGACGACGAGGATGTGATCGCCGGACAGGCCAGCGTCGCGGTCGAGATAGAGATGCAGATGGAGCGGTTGCCCGATCACATGGTGCTGCCCGTCGGGGGCGGCGGGCTGTCCTCGGGCGTCTACAGCTATTTCGGTGACCGCGTACCGCTCACCCTGGTAGAGCCCGCCGGCGGGGCCTGTCTCGCCGCGGCGGTCAGGGCCGGGGCGCCGGTGCGGCTGGATCAGGTGAATACCTTTGCCGACGGGGCCGCCGTGGCGCAGATCGGCGCGCGCCCCTTCGCGCGCCTTGCTCCGCATGACGGCTTTGGCCTGATCGCTGTCGCCGAGGACCGGCTGTGCACCACCATGCTCGAAATGCTCAATGTAGAGGGCATCGTGCTCGAGCCTGCCGGGGCGCTGTCGGTTGATGCGCTCAAGGACGTGGGCGACCAGATTCGGGGCAAGACCGTGGTTTGCGTCACCTCCGGCGGCAATTTCGATTTCGAACGCCTGCCCGAGGTCAAGGAACGCGCGCAGCGCTTCTCGGGGCTCAAGAAATACTTCATCCTTCGCATGCCGCAACGCCCCGGCGCGCTGCGCGATTTTCTCGAGGTTCTTGGCCCGGATGATGACATCGCGCGCTTCGAATACCTCAAGAAATCCGCGCGCAATTTCGGCTCGGTCCTCATCGGGATAGAGACGACGCGGCCCGAGAATTTCGACGCGTTCATCGCGCGCCTCGACCAAACAGGGTTTGCGTATCGCGACATCACCCGTGACGAGGTGCTTGCCGAGTTCCTCATCTAGGCGGCGATTCCCTCCGCGATCCCGGCAAGAAACGCGGCTTTCGATGCCTCATATCCGGAAACGATCCTGGGGATATCGACGCTGTCACGCGCGCCGGCGCCTGATTTCGCCTCGCCATCGGCACACAGGTTGGCAAGTGTCTCAAAGCCGAGATTGAGCGCGCTGCCCTTCAGAAAATGCAACTGTGCCTCGAGATCATCCTCTGTCGTGGCGGTACGTAGCACCGCGAGCGCCGTCTCCACTTCCTCCAGGAACAGGTCGAGCACCTCCTCGAAAGCGTCGGCACCGATTTCTTCCCGCAGTTCCCGCACGCGAATCCAGTCTATCATGTCAGCCTCTCCCGCATTTCTGCCAGTCTCCGCACGAGGTCTTCAGAACGTGTTAACGCCGATGGGAAAATACCAGAAACTTTTATCATTCACGGGATGTAAACGCCCGTGCGGCGACCGTGTGCGCGAAACGAGAGATGGTGAGAGCGGTGCGCGGCGCAAACGTGACCAAGGATGAGATAGCCGCCAGCACCGATGCGCGGCGCGTTCTTGTCGTCGATGACAGCCGGGCGCAGCGGCGCATTCTCGGCAGTTACCTGCGGCAATGGGGCTATGTCGTCGAAGAGGCCGAAAGCGGTGGCGAAGCCATCGAGATCTGTCATCGCAATCTTCCCGAACTCGTGGTCAGCGACTGGATGATGCCGGGGATGAGCGGCCCGGAATTCTGTCGTGCCGTCCGCGGGATGAACAACGACAATTATGTCTACTTCATCCTCCTCACCTCCAAGAGCGGCAAGGAAGAGATCGCGCTCGGCCTTGATGCCGGGGCCGATGACTTCCTCACCAAGCCGGTCAATTCCGCAGAACTGCGCGCGCGCATGGCCGCCGGGATGCGCATCCTTGATATGGAGCGCGAGCTGCTTGCCAAGAACCGGCTCGTCAGGGCCACGCTCGACGAATTGCAGGCACTCTACGATTCGCTCGACAACGATCTTGTCGAGGCCAACAAGCTGCAACAGTCGTTGCTCAGCGAACGCTATCGCGATCTCGGCCCGGCAGAGGTTTCCCTCTCGCTGCATTCCTCGGGCCATGTCGGGGGCGATCTCGTGGGCATGTTCCCGATATCCGACAACCGTGTTGGTCTCTACGGGCTCGACGTGTCCGGCCACGGGATCAGCTCGGCGCTGATGACCGCACGGCTCGCTGGCTATCTCTCGGCCACCGTGCCCGAGCACAACCTCGCGCTGCACGAGATCGCGCCGGGGCGCTTCGCCGCGCGCCCCCCGGCCGAGACGGTGTCGCGGTTAAACCATGTCTTTCTCTCTGATCTCGAGACCGAGCATTACTTCACCATTGCGCTCGCCGATGTCGATCTCGCGACGGGCCGGGTAATCCTTGCGCAGGCTGGGCATCCGCACCCGGCCGTGCAGCGCGCCGACGGGTCGGTCGAGTTCGTGGGCGAGGGTGGCCTGCCCGTGGGGCTCATCGAGGGGGCGAGCTTCGACCAGGTAGAGTTCACGCTGGCACCTGGCGACCGGCTGCTCATTCATTCAGACGGGATCACTGAATGCGCCGACCCGGATGGGTTCATGCTCGGTGACACTGGCCTTGCCGCGATCATGCGTCACCTGCGCCAGACACGTGGCCCGGCCTTTCTCGAATCGCTCATGTGGAAGCTGTCCGATCACGCAGGCGAGGCGCGCTTTACCGATGATATCTCGGCGGTTCTGCTGGAATCCAGGCCCATGCCCCGGCCCGGCTGACAAAGTGGCGATCCCCGGCGTTGCCAAGCTCGCGCGCGGCGCGCGCGGGCGTGATCCACAGCGCCCGGTGCCCCGGCTCCGATGGCGGACCCAGCCGGCGCACCGGGCAGGCGCGATAAATCACGCAGAGCTTTTCCGCCCAGAGATCGTAGTCCGGCATGTAGGTGAACCGGCGAAATGCCCCGATCCGCCGCGGCCGCGCAATCAGCCAGCCGGTTTCCTCCCACACTTCGCGATAAAGCGCCCGCAGAGGTGATTCGCCCGGGTCGATGCCACCCCCGGGCAATTGCAGCTCTGGCACCGGCGTCTCCTGATGCGTCACCAGAAGCCGCCCGCCCCGCGGCAGCACGGCATAGACGCCGGGGCGGAGCTGATAGCGGATACCGGGCTGCGGGGGCTCTCCGAATCGCCGTGTCATGCCGTCTCCTTCACGCCCGCCTTGTCCTGCCCTGCCCGTCGCGATAAGCCCAAACCGCGCAGCGAAGGAAAGCCCATGACGCTTGGACAGAGGTTAGCGTGGGACGACACGGTCCTGCCGTTCCAGCTAGATCACGCGGATATCCGGGGCCGGGTCGCGCGGCTCGACGGCGTTCTCGACGCGATCCTGAAACAGCACGACTACCCGCCCCCCGTCGAGGCCCTGATCGCCGAGATGGCGCTCCTGACGGCGCTCATTGGCCAGACGATAAAGCTGCGCTGGAAGCTCTCGCTCCAGCTTCAGAGCAAGGGCGGGGTCCGCCGCATCGCCAGCGATTATTTCGCCCCCACCCGCGAGGGCGAACCGGCCCGCATGCGTGCCTATGCCAGCTTCGACCCGGACAGGATCGGCGACGGCGACGCCTTCGCGCAACTGGACGAGGGTTATTTCGCCGTGCTCCTCGATCAGGGGCAGGGCACGACACCCTACCAGGGCATCACCCCGATTACCGGCAAGGCGCTACGCAACTGCGCCGAGGCCTATTTCGCACAGTCAGAGCAATTGCCGACGCGGTTCGCACTCAGCTTCGGCAGGTCCACCGAGCAAGGCGGTGCCGAGCATTGGCGCGCGGGCGGCGTGATGCTGCAACACATGCCCAAGGCCTCGCCCTTCGCCAAGGACGGCGGTTCGGGCAAGAGCGGGCTGCTCGCCGCGCGCGACATCGTGCACGGCGACGATGCCGAGAACTGGGGCCGCGCCAATCACCTGCTCGATACGGTCGAGACGCTGGAACTGATCGGTCCGTCCGTCTCGCCGGCCGACCTCCTGGTGCGGCTCTTCCACGAAGAAGGCCCCCGCGTGTTCGAGACGCAGCCCGTGCGTTTCGGTTGCACCTGCTCCGAGGAGCGGGTGCGCAACAGCCTGTCGATATACTCGGCTCGCGACATCGCCAGCATGACCACCGCAGAGGGCATCGTCACCGCCGATTGCCAGTTCTGCGGGGCGCATTACCGGCTCGCTCCTGAAACCCTCGGCTTTGATGCCCCGGAGGCCCCGGGTGACACCGAGTGATCCCCTCACCCGCATTCTGAACGCGGCGGGCGCGCCGCGAGCGGGGTCGTCGGATTACGACCTCAACCGCGGGATCACGCTACCCGAGGGGCGAAAGCTGCGGCCCGCGGCCGTGCTCGTCGCTGTCGAGACGGGCGGCGATGCACCGCGTGTGATCCTGACCACGCGCTCTTCGGCGCTGCGGCATCATCCGGGCCAGATCGCTTTTCCCGGCGGCAAGCAGGATTTGGGCGATGCTGACCTGCACGCCACCGCCCTGCGCGAGGCGCGCGAGGAAATCGGCCTCGCCCCGGACGCCGTCGAGATTCTCGCCGACCTGCCTCGCCACGAGACCGTCACCGGTTTCGATGTCATGCCGGTGCTTGCCCGTGTCTCCACCCCTTTCAGCCCCGTGGCCGAGCCGGGCGAGGTGGCCGAGGTCTTCGCTGTCCCGCTTGCGCATGTTCTCGACCCTGCGCGTTTTCGCGTCGAGCAGCGCCGCTGGAAAGGGACGTGGCGGCGCTATTACACGGTGCCTTACGGACCGTATTACATCTGGGGCGCGACCGCCCGCATCCTGCGGGTGATGGCCGACATGGCGGGACGGCCATGAGGATCGAGGATGACTGGATCGTGCGCCCAGAGACACGCGCGGTGTTTGACGCGCTGTCCGCTGGCGGCCACAGGGCGCTGTTCGTCGGTGGCTGCGTGCGCAACGCGCTTCTCGGTGTGCCGGTGGGCGATATCGACATCGCCACCGACGCGCATCCCGAAACGGTGATGACGCTGGCGCACGAGGCGGGGCTCAAGCCGGTTCCGACCGGAATCGACCACGGTACGATCACCGTGGTCTCGGGCGGGCTGCCGCATGAGGTCACCACCTTTCGTGCCGATATAGAGACGTATGGACGACACGCGCAGGTCGCCTTTGGCCAAAGCATCGAGGCCGACGCACGCCGCCGCGATTTCACCATGAACGCGCTCTATGCCGAGTGCGATGGCCATGTGCTCGACCCGCTTGGCGGGCTGCCCGACCTGCGCGCGCGCCGCGTGCGGTTCATCGACGACCCGGCACAGCGCATTCGCGAGGATACCTTGCGCATCCTGCGATTCTTCCGCTTTCACGCCTGCTACGGCGATCCGCAAGGTGGCCTCGATCCTGACGGGCTCGCTGCCTGCGCCGCCGCTCGCGACAGCCTTGCCGCCCTCTCGCGAGAGCGGGTCGGGGCCGAGATGCGCAAGCTTCTGGCCGCGCCCGATCCCGCGCCCTCGGTCGCGGCGATGCAGGCCGCGGGCGTGCTCGGGGCGATCCTGCCGGGGGCCGACGCGGCGGCACTTGCCCCGCTCGTCCACCTGGAATCAGAGACGGATACCGCCCCCGATCCCATCCGCCGCCTTGCCGCGCTGGGCGGCGAGGATGCGTCAGAACGGCTGCGCCTCTCGCGCGCCGAAGGCCGGCGGCTGGCGCGCCTGCGCGACGGAATCGAGAGCGGCATGTCCACCGCCGAGATCGGCTATCGCTTCGGGCCCGGGGAGGGGGGCGATATCGTGCTCTTGCGCGCGGCGCTCCTTGGCACCCCGCTTGCACCGGACGCACTCGACGACATCAGGCGCGGCGCGGCGGCGGTGTGCCCGGTCCGCGCCGCCGACCTGATGCCAGAGCACTCCGGCGCCGACCTCGGTCGCCGCCTGTCCGAGATTGAGGCTCGCTGGATCGCCTCGGGTTTTACCCTGCGCCGCGAGGATCTGCTGTGAGCACGCACCGCATCCTGCGGCTCGGCGCGCGGGGCGATGGCGTGGCCGACGGACCGCTCTTCGCGCCGCGCACCCTGCCGGGCGAGGAGGTGAGCGGCACGCCCGATGGCCAGCGCCTCACCGATATTCGCATCCTAACGCCCTCGTCCGATCGCGTCCGCGCCCCTTGCCGCCATTTCGCGCAATGCGGCGGCTGCCAGCTTCAGCACGCCTCTGACGACTTTGTCGCGGAGTGGAAGGCAGAGCAGGTGCGCGCCGCCCTGCGCGGTCCTGGGATCGATGCCAAGATCGCTCCCGTTCTGACCTCGCCTCCCGCTTCGCGCCGCCGCGCGGTTCTGGCGGCGCGGCGCACGAAATCCAGCGCGCTGGCGGGCTTTCACGCGCGGGCCAGCGATCAGGTGGTCGAGGTGCCCGACTGCCACCTGCTGCACCCCGATCTCATGCCCGCGCTTGCCGCTGCCCGCGATCTTGCGCTCACCGGGACGAGCCGCAAGGCCGAAATCGCGGTCACGGCGACGCTGTCGCGCGCCGGTCTCGATCTGGCGGTCGCGGGCGGCAAGCCGCTCGACGGACCGTTGCGCCTGTCGCTCGCCGCGCTGGCCGAGCGGCATGATCTGGCGCGGCTGGCCTGGGAGGACGAAACCGTGCTCACCCGCCGCGCGCCGGTGCACGATTTTGCCGGGGTGCCGGTTGTGCCCCCGCCCGGCGCGTTCCTCCAGGCGACAGCCGAGGGCGAATCGGCCCTCGTGGCCGAGGTCATGGCGCTTCTCGACGGCGCGCGGCGGGTGGCCGATCTGTTTGCCGGGTGCGGCACCTTCACCTTTCCGCTGGCGCGGCGCGCGGCGGTGCACGCGGTCGAAGGCGCGCCCGGGATGATCGCCGCGCTCGATCACGCCGCGCGCCACGCGCAGGGGCTGCGGCCCGTCACCCACGAGGTGCGCGACCTCTTTCGCCGCCCGCTCGATGCGCAGGATTTGGCTCAGTTTGACGCCGTGGTGATCGACCCGCCGCGCGCCGGGGCCGAGGCGCAGATCGCCGAACTGGCGCGTTCGGGCGTGCCGCTCATTGCCCATGTCTCCTGCAACCCGATGACGTTTGCCCGCGATGCCGGGACGCTGTTGGCGGCGGGGTATCGAATGGGGCCGGTGCGCGTTGTCGATCAGTTCCGCTGGTCGGTGCATGTCGAGTTGGTCGCGGGCTTTCATCTGCACTGACGCGATACCGACACGATACCGACACGATACAGCTAGGCAATTTTTGACGAATCCGGTATATTCAGAAAAAAAATCCAGAGGTCGGCAGTGTGGGCAAACCCATGAATATCACCAGACGTTTCACCCTTCTCGCCGGTGCCGCCGCGCTTGCAGGATGCGCCGGGCCATCGAAGTTTCGCACCTATCGCGGACCCGAGGTCACCCGCGTAATCGTCGACAAGGGCGCGCGCGAAATGTTCCTTTTGCATCAAGGCAGTACGCTGAAACGCTACAAGATCGACCTGGGCTTTGCGCCCGACGGTCACAAGCAGTTCGAGGGCGACGGCAAGACGCCGGAGGGCGATTATCTCATCGACCGGCGCAACCCCAACAGCGCCTATCACCTCTCGCTCGGCATCTCCTATCCCAACGAGGCGGACATCGCCTATGCCCGTCTGCTCGGCAAGTCCCCGGGGGGCGACATCTTCATCCACGGCGAGGCGAAGACGTTCGCATTTCTCAAGTCGGATTGGACCGCAGGCTGCATCTCGGTCAAGAATCGCGAGATGGAGGATATCTACGCCATGGTCCGCAACGGCACGCCGATCACCCTATATGGATGATCAGGCACCGAGCGTCAGCGTCCACCACAGCTTGCCGCCCCGATCCTGGTGCCAGGCAAAGCCCATTCGGCGTGCCTCAGGCGAAAGTATGACGCGGCGCGTGACATCGTCCTCCATCCAGGCGGCGAGTGTTTGGAGCTCGCTCTCGTAGGTCTCCGAGATCGTCTCGCCGATGAATTCTCCCTGGTAGCCGACGCGCTTTACCCGGTCGAGCGGTGAAGAGCCATCGGAGCCGAAATGCCACGGGCGCTCCTGCACCGACATGTCGCGGGAATGGGTCGCGGCGGCGGCGGTCAGCTTGTCATCGAGAACGAGCGGGCTGACACCGGCGGCCTCGCGCAGGGAATTGACCGCATCCAGCATCCGAAACCGGATCTCGCGGGTATCGCCCGGCGATATCCGGTAGACCCGCGGCAGCGGCTTGCCGTCGGGCCCCATCTGAGGTGGCGACGGCGGTGCGGCGCAGGCCGACAGGGCCAGAACGGAGACCATAAGAAGAACGAATACGCGTATCATGTTGCTGTGCCACCCGAGCCTGTTACGAAAACCTGCTTTAGCCCGACCTGCACGCATTTTCAAACCGGCATGAGCCTGATGTAGCATTTTCGCGCTTGTTTGATTTGCGACTGCGTCCTGAAAGCCATATATTATGCGCCAAGGTGGCAAGGCAGGTGGAGTGAAAACGATGTCGTCATACATCCCGAAAAAGATGAAGCGGCGCGCATTTCTCGCCGGCAGCGCGGCAATGATCGGCGCGCCCGCGCTGGCCCAGAATGTCGATGGTGATGGTACGGTCGAAATTGAGAGCGAGGTCACAGAGTCGGTACGGCGCAACATCTCGGCGTTCCGCATGCTCGACTGGAAGCCTTATTTCTCTAACCTCCGGAATGGCGCGATCCTTTGCGACACCGATTCGCGGGCGGTGCATTACTGGGACGAGGACGGCGAGACTTACAAGCTCTACCCGTCCTCCGTTCCGCTGACCGATGAGCTAACGCGCCGCGGCCGCACACGAGTTGTACGCAAGGTCGTAGGGCCGAGTTGGCGACCCACGCCGTCGATGCTCAAGCGTAACCCCGACTGGCCCGCCTACGTGCCACCGGGGCCCGACAACCCGCTGGGCACCCACGCGCTCTATCTGGGCTGGACCTACTACCGCATCCACGGCACGCATGACACGCGCAAGATCGGGCGGCGATCATCGAACGGGTGCATCGGGCTTTATAACGAGCACATCCAGGAGCTGTTTGCGCTCACCAAGGTCGGCACGCAGGTGTTGCTTATTTGACAAAATCGCGGCGGCAAATGCGCATCAAGTGGCAAGTTGAGTTTGCATTCTTCACGATTTGCTGATTAGAAAAAGTTACGAGGTAAGTCTTGGGCGCTTGGTCGTTTCTGTGATGACCAAGCCCGCATTTGGAGGATTATGATGAAAAAACTCGTTCTCGCTGCCGCCTTTTCCGCCGCTGCATCCACCGGTTTCGCTGGAAACCTGGAAGAGCCTATGGTTGAGGCCCCGGTCATCGTCGAAGAAACCAACGCCAGCTCGTCGGCCGCTGCCGTCTGGGTGCCGCTGCTGCTGCTGGCGATTGTTGCCGCGGTTGTTGCCGCCGACTGATCCGGTTTTTCGTAACAAGAGAAAAGGCAGCGCTTCGGTGCTGCCTTTTTTCATGTCCGCATTCCGCCAGTGACGTTCAATCGAGCCAACCGGCGAGATTCTTTTCCACGATGGCCGACAGGGCCGTGATATGCGCCTCGTCATCGTTGAGACATGGAATGTAGGTGAATTCCTTTCCGCCCGCCTCCTCGAAGCTTTCGCGGATTTCCTCGTTGATCTCTTCCAGCGTCTCGATGCAATCGGCGGAAAAGGCAGGAGCCATCACCGCGATGCGCTTCTTGCCCTCTTCGCGCGCGAGGCGGGCAACCTCGTTCACCGTGTAGGGTTTGAGCCATTCCTCCGGGCCAAAGACCGACTGGAACGTGGTTGTGATCTCCGTCTGCTCCCAGCCGAGACGCTCGCGCAAGAGCCGCGTCGTCTTCTGGCACTGGCAGTGATACGGGTCTCCCTGCATCAGGTATCGCTTGGGCATCCCGTGATAGGACACGACCAGAATCTCCGGCCGCGTCTCCGCCTTGTCATAAGCGCGCTCCACAGACTGCGCGAGCGCCTCGATATAGAGCGGATGCTCGAAATAGGGCTCGACCACCCGCGCCACCGGCTGCCATGTCTCCTGCATCAGCGCGCGGAAGAATTGATCGTTGGCCGTGGCCGAGGTGGCGCCCGCGTAATGCGGATAGAGCGGGAAGAACAGGATGCGGGTGCAACCCGCCTCGGTCAGCGCGCGCACCTTGGATTTCGTGGATGGGCTGCCATAGCGCATGCAGAAATCGACCATCACGTCGTCGCCATACCGCGCCTTCATTGCATGTGCGAGCTTCTCGGTCTGATCGCGCGTGATGGTCATCAGTGGGCTCTCGCCCTTTTCCTCGTTCCAGATCGACTTGTAGGCGGCGCCCGAGGTGAACGGTCGCTTGCTGAGGATGACAAGCTGCAACAGCGGCTGCCATTTCCACGGCGCGTAGTCGATCACACGGCGATCCGAAAGAAACTCGTTGAGATAACGGCGCATTGGCCAATAGCTGTAGTGATCCGGCGTGCCGAGATTGGCCAACAGAATGCCGGTCCTGGCGCGTGGCACCTTGGGGTGGTCGGTGGGGGCGTGGCTGGGTCGCGTCGCGTCGCGGCTGGCATCAAGCATGGCGCAGAGGTTCCTTTGCACGGATCACCGTTGACATAACGGTTACGCAAGCGAGGTCAATCTTCGAGGGGATTTTCCCGTGTTTCCAGCGCATCCGCCAGCCGTGCGGCGGCCGATCCGGGACGTAGCGGCTGCGGCTGGCTCGGGTCCGGGGCCCAGCCGGTCAGAAAGACCATCTCGGCGCTGACGCGGACCCCGCCCTCGGGATGGGCGAAGTCCCGCGCGTAGATGTCGCAAGCCCGTGCCAGTACGTCGCGCCGCAGCGCACCACGCGGGCGCGCGTCCATCGCGTTGGTCTCGCCCATGGCGCGCAGCTCGCGCATGAGCGCGAGCGCGTCCGCATAGCGCAGGTCGAGCGGCAGCCTGTCGGCCACCGGCAGCGCAAACCCGGCGCGCTGCAACAGCGCGCCGAGATCGCGGATATCCCCCATCGGCAGGACGCGCGGCGACAGACCCCCGGTCACGTCCGCCTCGGCCTGCGCAAGCGCGGCGCGCAATTCCTGCAGGCTGCCCCCGCCGAACAGCACTGCGAGCATGAGCCCGTCCGGGCAAAGCGCGCGGCGCGCCTGCACAAGTTGTCCCACCGGGTCGTCCGCCCAGTGCAGGCACAACGCATGGATCACCAGATCATGCGCCCCGGGCCGCAGCGTCAGCGTCTCGTCATCCGCGACCACGGTCGCATCCGTATGCCGCGCCCGCCAGAAATCTGGAAAACCGGTGATGAGGGCCGGAGCCGTAAAGGATCTGTTAACCATCCGCAGCCGATCCTCGATCTCCTCGGCGGCAAGTTCGTGCAGGAATGTCACGGGTGCACGCAGCGCACGGGCGCGCTGGCGCAAGAGGGCGGGGCGGTCGGTCAGCTTGGCTTGGCTCATGGGGGGAAAATAGAATGGCGCACCCGGCTTTACAAATGGCAGTTCGTCTCGTCTATCCGCCGCGCTGCACGCTGTGCGGCGTGGCGGTGGATGATGCGTTCGGCCTGTGCGGGGCGTGCTGGCGTGACACGCCGTTCATCACCGGGCTGGCATGCGACCTGTGCGGGGCGCCGCTGCCCGGCGATGCGGGCGCGGATACGGAGCACTGCGACGATTGCCTTGTCAGCGCGCGGCCCTGGACGCGCGGGCGGGCGGCGCTGCGCTATGACGCGAATGGGCGGCGTCTGACGCTGGCGCTCAAGCATGGCGACCGGCACGACGTGGCCCATCCCGCTGGCAAGTGGCTCGCGCGGAGCGCGCAGCCGATGCTCTTGCCCGGCATGTTGATCGCGCCGGTGCCGCTGCATTGGACACGGTTGCTCACGCGGCGATTCAACCAGTCGGCGCTGCTGTCGCATGCGCTTGCGCGGGAAACCGGGCTGACAAATGTGCCCGATCTCTTGTTCCGGCAGCGGCGAACGCGGAGCCTCAAGGGGCTCGACCGGGCCGCACGCCACGCGACGCTCGACGGTGCGATCCGCCCCAACTCGCGCCATGCCGATGCGGTGCGCGGCGCGCGCGTGCTCCTGGTGGATGACGTGATGACATCGGGCGCAACCTTCTCGGCGGCGGCACAGGCGTGTTTCGCGGCCGGGGCGGAGGATGTGTGCATTCTCGCACTGGCGCGCGCTGTCAGGGATGCCTAAGTTCCTGTCAGAACAGGACAGGACGACACATGCCCCAGATCGAGATATACACCTCACCGCTTTGTGGCTTCTGCCATGCTGCCAAGCGGCTCCTGAAACAGAAGGGAGCCGCCTTCTCAGAAATCAACGTGCTTGCACAACCCAAGCGCAAGGCCGAGATGATGGGTCGCGCGAGCGGTCGCCACACTGTGCCGCAAATCTTTATTGGCGAGACCCATGTCGGCGGCTGCGATGAGCTTTATGCGCTCGATCGTGCGGGCAAGCTCGACACGCTTTTGCAGGGGTGAGTCATGCGCGCCGCGCTTCTACAACTCACGTCGAGCGATGATCCCGTTGAGAACCTCGCCGTGGTGCGTGCGTGGATGGGGGACGCGGCGGCGGACGGGGCCGAGATCATTCTGACGCCGGAGGTGACGAATTGCGTCTCGACCAGCCGCACCCATCAACGGGCGGTTCTGAACCACGAATCGGACGACCCCACGCTGGCCGCGCTGCGCGCAGAGGCGGAACGGCTCGGGGTTTGGCTGCTCATCGGCTCTCTCGCGCTCAAGACCCATGATCCCGACGGGCGCTTTGCCAACCGGTCTTTCCTCATCGGGGACGATGGCGCGATCCGCGCGCGCTATGACAAGATTCACATGTTCGACGTGGATGTGAGCCCCGAGGAGACGTATCGCGAATCCGACGGCTTTCGCCCCGGCACCCGCGCGGTGCTGTCTGACACGCCCTGGGGCAAGATGGGGCTGAGCATCTGTTACGACGTGCGGTTTCCCCACCTCTATCGCCGGCTGGCGCAGGCGGGGGCCGAGATCCTGACCGTCCCGGCGGCGTTTTCCCATGTAACCGGCGCCGCCCATTGGCAAAGTCTGCTGCGTGCGCGTGCCATCGAGACCGGGTGTTTCGTGCTCGCGCCCGCGCAGACCGGCACCCACACGGCCAGCCGGGGGCAGGCGCGGCGCACTCATGGGCACAGTCTTGTGATCGGTCCGTGGGGCGAGGTGATCGCCGATGGTGGCACCGAGGCGGGGATCATCACGGTTGATCTCGACCTCTCGGAGGTGGCACAAGCTCGCAGGCGCGTGCCGTCGCTGCGCCATGACCGGGATTTCGATGGCCCCTGAATGGAAGAGACGCAGAGCAATTCCCTCGCGGTCGCGCTTTTCAGCGAGATCCTGACGAACGATCAACTGATTCGCTCGCGGCTCAGCCGTGTTCTGCCCAAGGGAATGGAAATCTCGCATTTTGCGGTGCTCAACCACCTGGCCAGAACCGGCGAAGAGCGCAGCCCGGCGCAACTGGCCAAGAGCTTTCACGTCACGCGCGGCGCCATGACCAACACGTTGTCCAAGCTAGAGTGGGCGGGGTACGTCCATATCCGCCCCGACTGGGAGGATGCGCGTCGCAAGATGGTCTCGATCAGCCGCCCCGGGCGCATGGCGCGTGACGCCGCCCTATCGGCCATTACCCCGATGGTGTCGGACCTGATTGCCGATCTCGGTGAGGATCGCGTGCGTTCGAGCCTGCCGGTACTGCGTGAGTTGCGCGCCAAGCTTGAGGGCTGAATGCCGGGCCCCGCGACGCCGGGGCCCGGCGTCGCGGCTCAGGCGTCGGAGGTCTGGGATTGCGCAGCCTGCCTGCGCGCGATTTCCTGCCGGTAAAGCTGTACGAAATCTATGCTTTCGAGGTTGAGCGGCGGGAATCCGCCGTCGCGGGTCACGTCGCTCACGATGCGGCGCATGAACGGGAAGATCTGGCGCGGACACTCGATCAGCAGGTAGGGATGGATTTGGTCGTCGGGCACGCCCTCGATGTGGAACACGCCCACATACTCCATCTCCATGACGAACAGCACCTCCTGGCTTTCCTTGTTCCGCGAGGTGACGTTAAGCTTGCACGCCACCTCGAACTGATGCTCCGTGGATCGCTTCTTGGCATCGAGATTGACGGATACCTGCACATCGGGCTGGACCTCGCCGCCGGTGCCCCGCTGAGCAAGTACGTTCTCGAACGAGAGATCGCGCACGAACTGCGTGAGAATCTGCATCCGCATCTGCGGTGCCGTTGCACCGTCGGTTGTCTGTTGGTCGGCGCCGTTATCCTGATCGGCCATCGGTGTCTCCTGGTGAAAATTGGCTGCGGCAGTGCTTAGCAGGCGGTTGTATCGGCCTCAATGCCTTGTCCAGCCAGAGGTGCCGCGCTCGGCCGGGTCGATGGTCTCGTAGTCGCCTTCGATGATGTCGGGCCGGGCCGGGTTACCGCCATCGCCACCGCGCGTGCCGTGAACCACGATCCGCTCGCGTATCTGGGCAAAGACGAAGTTGCGAACCGGGGGCAGCAGCAATGCAAAGCCGACCGCATCGGTAAAGAACCCCGGCGTCAGCAGCAGCGCCCCGGCAAACAGTATCATCGCGCCATGCACCAGCGGCGCCGACGGATCACCATGTCCGTCAAGCGCGGCGCGCAACCGATTCATCTCGGCCAACCCTTGCCGGCGCAAGAGCGCGGTGCCGATCACGGCGGTCAGCACCACGACCGCCAGCGTCGGCCACAGACCGATTGCCCCGCCAACTTCGATGAACAGTGCGATCTCGATCAGCGGCACGATGATGAACGCAATCAGAAGCCACATTGGCACACCCCTTCCTTTCAAGAGCCTTGTGGTGGACTTGGCCCCTTGCGTCACCTACATAAGGACGCAAGAGACAGCCTGCCATGCCCCGCACGACAAGAGGTGCTCATGAATTCGCCGATCCTGCAATTGCTGGTGCTCGCTGGCATCGCCATTTTTCTCATCCTTCGGCTGAAGAGCGTTCTCGGCACGCGGGACGGCTTTGAGGGCACCCCGCGCACCAAACCCGTCGAAAGGGCCGCCGAGAGGCATGGGTTCGAGGTCATCGAAGGTGGCCCTGACCGTGACATCACCGACAACGTCCCCGAAGATTCCGACGCCGCCGCCGCGCTGGCCGAGATGAAGCGCATCGAACCTGACTTCGGCGTGACCGATTTTCTTCAAGGCGCCCGCGGTGCCTACGAGATGATTCTCATGGCCTTCGAGCGAGGCACGCTCGACGAGGTAACGCCCTTCCTGTCGCCCGATGTCTACGAAGCCTTTGCCGAGGTCGTGGACGCGCGCCAGCAACAAGGGCTGACGGTTGAGGCGGAATTCATCGGCACCCGACATATATCCATCGCCGATGCCCGCTTTGACGCCGACGCCCGCCGCGCCGAAATCGACGTGCACTATGTCGGTGAGCTCATCACCGTGGTGCGCAACGCCAACGGCGAGATCGTCGAGGGCGAGCCGGGGCGTAGCAAGCGGCAGAAGGACAGTTGGACCTACGAGCGCATCATGGGTGCGGGTGATCCAAACTGGCGGCTCGTCGCAACGGGCGAATGACCGGGGCGCTTCGCGCGATACTTCTCATGCTGGCGCTGTCGTCGGCCGGTCCGGCCACGGCGGCGGATATCCGCCACGAGGTCGCCGATTTTTCCGACCTGCCGCGATGGCCCAATGACGATCACGCCGCCGCGCTGTCGGTGTTCCTCGAGACATGCCCCGACATGACGGGGGCGGATTGGCAGGCGCTCTGCGCGCTGGCGCAGACGGGACCAGAACCGCGCACCTTCTTCGAGTTGTTCTTCCGTCCCGTCCTCATCAGCGATGGCAGGCCGGCATTGTTCACCGGCTATTTCGAGCCCGAGCTCTCCGGCTCCCTTCGTCCTGACGGGCGCTATCGCCATCCCGTCTACCGGATGCCACCAGAGGCACGGGACGCGAGCGTCTGGCTCTCGCGCCGCGAGATTCTCTCCAGCAACGTGATGGCAGGGCGGGGCCTTGAGATCGCCTGGGTGGACGACCCGGTGGAGCTGTTTTTTCTCCAGATCCAGGGATCGGGACGCATTCGCCTGCCCGACGGACGCGTGATCCGGGTGGGATATGCGGGGTCGAACGGCCATCCTTACCGCTCCATCGGGGTCGAGCTTGTGCAGCGGGGCATCTACAAGGCCCACCAGGTCTCGGCGCAGGTCATCAAGAACTGGGTGCGGCGCAATTCCGTCGCCGGCAAGGAGCTGCTTTTTCACAACCCCTCCTACGTGTTCTTTCGCCGGATCGACGAAGTGCCGCCCGAGCGCGGCCCCTTGGGTGCGATGAATCGCTCGGTGACACCGGGGCGCACGATCGCGATCGATCCGGGCCATGTGCCCCTGGGCGCGCCGGTCTGGATCGAAAAGGATGGGCGCGACCCAATGCACCGCCTGATGATCGCGCAGGATACAGGCTCGGCCATCAACGGACCGCAACGCGCGGACATCTTCTTCGGTACCGGCGACGCGGCGGGCCGACGGGCCGGAAAACTGCGCGATGGCGGGCGGATGCTGGTGCTCATGCCGATCCAGCGGGCCTATGCCATGCTCACGGACCCGTTCCAATGACCCGCAAGCGTCAATTGCGTCCCGACGAGATGGCGCTCTGGCAAGAGGTCGCACGCCGTACCGAGCCGCTCGGCCGAAGGCGCAAGCAGACGACAATGACGCCCGCCAGCGCGCCGAAGACGGCTAACCCGCCCCCCGAGGAGAGCCTCTCCCTCCCTCGGTTCCGCTTGGGCGCGGCGGCGCAGGGCGACGACTCGCGTCACGATGTTCTGCCGGGTATCGCCGAGAGGATTGCCTCGGCGCCCGTGGCGATGGATCGCAAGTCTTTCCAACGGCTCAAGCGGGGCAAGCTCAGCCCTGAGGCCAAGCTCGACCTGCACGGCATGACCCTCGATCAGGCGCATGGCGCACTCGTCGGTTTCATGCTGCGCGCGCATGGCGCGGGCAAGCGGCTGGTGCTCGTCGTCACCGGCAAGGGCAAGGATCGCGACGGTGGCGGACCGATCCCGGTGCGTCACGGCGTGCTGCGCCACAACGTGCCGCAATGGCTGCGCCTTCCGCCGCTTGGGCCGCTGGTGTTGCAGGTGACCGAGGCGCATATCCGCCACGGTGGAGGTGGGGCCTATTACGTCTATCTACGGCGTCGGCGCTAGCGCCGGTCGCGCGCGGGCCACGCCGATCATCATCATCACCGTGGTAAAGGCGAAATAGCCGGCGATAATGACGAACTGCGCTTCGATCCCGATACCGAGGTCGATCGCCAGCCCGGTGATACCCGGGCCGATCGCCGAGCCGAGAACCATGATCGCGGCGGCCATCGCCTTGATCCGACCCATATGCGCGCTGCCATAGAATTCCGCCCAGAACGCGTTGGGCACCACGCTGTTGGCGCCGGTAGTAAGCGCCAGCATGACGAAACCTGCAAGCAGCAGGAGCGGTCCCTCGGAGACCGAGAACAGCAGGAACGCGGCGACCATCGGGATCTGGATGAAGGGCAGCACGCGCGGCGTGCCCAGCCGGTCGAGCATGAGGCCCGCGGTCACCATCGCGCCGATGCTGATCGCGGTATACAGCGGAAACATCGCGACCAGTTCCACATGCGTGACCTGCTTGACCTCGGCGATATGCACCTGGTGAAAGAAGAACGCCGTGTTGAAGGCCGAGGGCCCGAGCAGCGCCGGGACCATGAACCAGAACAGGAAATGCCCCAGCGCCTCGCCCCGCGTCCAGTGCCGCCCGTCCATCCCGAGCGATTGGCTGCTCTGCGCCCAGCTTTGTGGTGTGCGTTCGCGCCGCAGCAATAGCAGCAGGAACGGGACGCCGAGGATCGCGATCGCTGACGCCACGATCCAAAGGCTGCGCCAGTCATGCGCGATGAGCAGCGACGCGAATGTCAGCGGCAGGATCGCCTCGCCGAGCGCGTTGCCCAGTGTCGCCACCGACAGGGCCTTGCCCCGGCTGGCCACGAACCAGCGCGCCATCGCCACCACGGCGAGGTGGCTCATCATCCCTTGCCCGGTGAAACGCAGCGCAAAGACGACCACGGGCAAGAGCCACCACACCGGGTTGAGTGCCATCGCGAGACAGGCCAGCATCATCGCGATGAGCACTATGGGCGCAAGAACGCGCACGCGAAACAGGTCCGTCAGCCCCCCGGCCCATACCATCGCCAATGCCGATGCGGTGGTGCCGAGGCTATAGATACCCCCCCATTGCCCGTGGCTGAGATCGAACACGCCTCGGATTTCTCCGGCAAAAACCGAGATGAAATAGGTTTGACCAAAGCTCGACAGAAAGGTGAGCAGAACCCCCGCCGTGAGCCACGGCGCGTTATCGCGAAGAAATGCGAGAATCGGCATGAGGTTTCGTCGCGCGAAATTCCGGGGAAGGAAAGTGGAAACTGCCGCTGATCCGCCGCTGCAGGTCGCCACTGCCCGTGATGGGTCGCAACAGGGGCGCGGGACACCGATGAATCTGATAGCGTCCCGCCATAGCGCAAATTCCGGAGGCCCCATGCCCCGCCAGACTCACCTTATCCTATGTCCCGTCAACCTGCGCCACGTGAAGGTTGAGTACAACGCCTATAGCGAGGCGGTGGAAATGGCGCAGCGGCGCGGGGCCAAGCTCATCGTGGCCACCGTCGCGCCCGAGATCGAGCGCAACATGAACATCTATAATTCAGACGTTTACTGGGGTGAGGAGCTCAAGAAATTCGTGGCCGCCCACCCGGCTGATGGCGTCGATGTGGAATTGATCGTGCGCAAGGGCGCGGTGCACCGCCAGATCGTCAAGCTCGCCGACGAGCGCAAGGTCGATCTGATCGTGATGGAATCGGCCAACCCCAAGGTGCAGGACTACCTGCTCGGCACCACGGCAAGCCATGTCGTGACTCATGCCGAATGCTCGGTCTACGTGGTGCGCAGCTAACCGCGCAGCGTGCCGTCCAGAACGTATCTCAGGATATCGACGACCTGCTCTGGCTCCCGCGCCACGGCGAGCGCGGCGGCGTCCACCTCCTTGAGCGCGTGGTCATGTTCGGGCGGTTGCAGGATGATCAGCGACTTGCCAAGCGCCGCGGCATAGCCCGCGTCAAAGGCGGCGTTCCACTGTTTGTACTTGTCGCCGAAGCGGACCACCACGATATCGGCGTCCGCGATCCCCTTGCGCGTGCGGATGGCGTTGACCATCGCGCCCTTGTGATCGTGCCAGTACTTGTCCGCCTCGTCCCCTAGGATCGCGACCCCGCAATCGTCGCTCGCCGCATGATCTGTCACCGGGCCCGAAAACTCGACATCGAGCTCCTTGGCCCCGGCGATGATCCGGTCGCGCCAGTCGGTGTGGATCTCGCCCGAAAGATAGATTCTCAGCATCCGTTCCTCCCCTTGTCAGCCGCGTAGCACGCCGCCCGTGGCTTTCTGCACCTTCTCGACGATCCGGGCCGAAACCGCCTCGATCTCGGCCTCGGTAAGCGTCTTCTCACGCGGCTGCATCCGCACCGTCACGGCGAGCGATTTCTTGCCTTCGCCCAGGCTGCCGCCGATGAACTCGTCAAAGACACGCACACGCTCAATGAGCGCCTTGTCTGCCCCTGTTGCGGCATTGACCAGCGTCGCCGCCTCGATCCCGGCATCCACCACGAAGGCGAAGTCGCGTTCGACGGCCTGAAGATCGCTGATCCCAAGCGCACCGCGTGAGGCTGATGTGTTGCGCGGCAGCGGGATTTCTTGCGGGTAGAGCGTGTAGGCGACGACTGGCCCCTTCACGTCGAGCGCGTGCAGAACGCGCGGGTGCAACTCGCCAAACACGCCCAGCACCTTTTTAGGCCCGAGGCAGATCATGCCGTGCCGCCCCGGGTGCCACCAGTCGCCCGGCCCGCGCAGGATCTGCACCTTGGCCGGTGCGCCCATGCCCGCGAGGATCGCTTCGGCATCGGCCTTGGCGTCGTAGAGATCGGCGGCGCGCGCGCCGCCATGTACGTTCTTGGGACTGGTCTGGCCCACGAGGATACCGCTCACCAGCAGGCTCTGTTCGTCCGGCTCGCCACCATGAAAGACGTGTCCCACCTCGAACAGTGCCATGTCCATGATCCCGCGCGCCTGGTTGCGCGCCGCCGCCTGCAACAGGCCGGGCAGCAACGCCGGGCGCAAATGGCTCATCTCGGAACTGATCGGGTTGGCGAGCCGGCTGGCGTCACCGCCCCCGCCGAAGAGCGCCGCCGCCTCGCGGTCGATGAAGCTGTAGGTAACGCATTCGTTGTAGCCGAGCGCTGCCGCGCTGCGCCGCGCGATCTGTGTACGCTTCTGCATCGGGCTGAGGATCGGCTTGGGCACTCCCGGCTGCACCCGGGCCATTGGTCGCCCCTCCAGCCGCGTGAGCGACGCGATCCGTGCCACCTCCTCGACGAGGTCCGCCTCGCCCATGATGTCGGGCCGCCAGCTCGGCACATGCGCCATGCTGCCCTCGAGCCGAAAGCCGAGCGCCGTCAAGGTTTGGCGCTGATCACTTTCGGGGATCTCCATGCCGACGAGCGAGCGCACCCGCGCGGGATCGAGCCGGTAGGCGCGGGCCGTGTCTGGTACTTTTCCAGCCACCACCCTGTTGGAAGGGGTGCCACCGCACAGATCAAGGATCATCTGGGTTGCGAGGTCCAGTCCCTCCATGTTGAAGGCCGGGTCGATGCCGCGCTCGTTGCGATAGCGCGCGTCGGAATTGATCCGCAGCGCGCGGCCGGTCATCGCGATCTGGATATGGTCCCAAACCGCTGCCTCGAGAAACACATTGACCGTCTCGCCCGTGCAACCGGTCGCCAGCCCGCCCATGATACCGCCGATGCTCTCGATGCCGGTGTCGTCAGAGATCACCACCTGGCCAGGGCCAAAGGTATACTCCTTCTCGTCGAGGCCGGTCAGCGTTTCGCCACCCTTGGTGCGATGCACCCGCAGATTGCCCGCCATCTTGTCCGCGTCAAAGACGTGGAGCGGGCGGTTGCGGTCATAGGTAAAGAAATTGGTGATATCGACCAGCGCCGAGATGGGCCGCAGCCCGATGGCGCGCAGACGGTCCTGAAGCCAGGCGGGCGAGGGGCCGTTCTGCACCCCACGGATTAGACGCCCGGCAAAGACGTGACAGCCGCCCTCGGCCGTGTCCTCATCGATGGTAATGCCGACGGGGCAGGTGAACTGCCCCTCGATATCCGCCGTCGCGGCGGGCCGCAGCGTGCCAAGACCCCGCGCCGCCAGATCGCGCGCGATCCCCCGCACGCCGAGCGCGTCGGGCCGGTTCGGCGTGATGGCGATCTCGATCACCGGGTCCACCTTGGCCGGGGCGTTTTCCGCCAGCCAGTCGGTAAAGCGCTCACCTACTTCGCCCGAGGGCAGTTCGATAATGCCTTCATGCTCGTCCGAGAGCTCCATCTCACGCTCCGAGCACATCATGCCGTGGCTCTCGATGCCGCGGATCTTGCCCACGCCGATGGTGGTGTCGATGCCCGGCACGTAGACGCCGGGACTGGCGATGACCACGGTAATGCCCTCGCGCGCGTTGGGCGCACCGCAGATGATTTGCGTCTCGCCCGCAGCGGTCGCCACCTGGCAGACCCGTAGCTTGTCTGCATCGGGATGCTTTTCGGCGCTGATCACCTTGCCGATGGTGAAATCGTGCAGCCGTGCCGCCGGGTCGCTCACGCTTTCCACCTCGAGGCCGAGATCGGTCAGCGTCTCGACGATCTCGTCCACGGTCGCCGTGGTGTCGAGGTGATCTTTTAGCCAGGACAGTGTGAATTTCATGGATCTTTCCGCCTGCAATGCCGGGTCACTCCGCGCTTTAGCGGATATGGCGGGCATGGAAAACCCCGCTTCGAGGCGGGGCTTTCCTCTTGCGTCGGTGGTGGGCGGGTTCAGCTTGTCCAGCGCCCCGAGAAGTCGAAGGCGTTGTCGTATCCGAAGAGCGCGACCGCGCCCCCGGTATGCAGGAACACCACGCGCTCGCCCTTCTTGAAATGGCCTTTGCGGATCAGGTCGATGAAGCCTGCCGCGCCCTTGGCGGAATAGACCGGGTCGAGCAGGATCGCTTCGAGTTCCGCGAACATGCGGATCGCCTCGATACCGCTTTCGGTGGGGATGCCATAGCCTTCGCCCACGTAATCGGTATTGGCGACCACGTCCTCGCGATTGACCACGCCCGGACAGCCCAGCTTTTCCGCCGTCGCACACGCGAGGTTATAGACGTTCTCCTCCTGCTTGGGCTTGGGCGCGCGCACCCCGATGCCAAGGAGCGGGATTTGCGCGTTCATTGCCTTCAGTCCCGTAACCAGCCCCGCCTGCGTACCGGCGCTGCCGGTGGCGTGAACGATGTGATCGACCTTGAGGCCCCGGTCATTGAACTGCCCCAGCATCTCGAACGCGCAGTTGACATAGCCGAGCGCGCCGGTGGGGTTCGACCCGCCGCCGGGGATAGTATAAACCTTCCGCCCTTCGGCGCGGAAACGCTCGGCCACCTTCTCCATCTCGGCATTCATGTCGCCGCCGCCAGAGCGCTTTTCGGTCGTGGCACCGTGCAGATGATCGAGCAGGACATTGCCGTTGTTATTGTAGTTGGCGTTGTTCGAGCCGGTCCGATCCTCCAGCAGGATGTGACAATCCATCCCCATCTTGGCGGCGAAGGCGGCGGTCTGCCGCGCGTGGTTGGATTGCGTGGCACCCTGGGTCATCACCATGTCGGCGCCTTGCGCCTCGGCCTCGGCCATCAGGAACTCGAGCTTGCGGGTCTTGTTGCCCCCGGTGCTGAGGCCGGTGCAATCGTCGCGCTTGATCCAGATTTCCGGGCCGCCCAGCTCGGCGCTCAGCCGGTCGAGCCGTTCGAGCGGCGTGGGCAGGTGCGCGAGAAAGTGGCGGGGAAAGCGGGCGAGATGCATGGCGGCCTCCAGGTAATATGCGTTTGAGGGATATTATGGCGTGACATTTTGCCCGTCCAATGCCAATCCTGCCAAGGATTATGCGAGATATGCAATATGCGTCTGGAGTGGCTTGATGATATCCTCGCCGTGGCCGATGCTGGATCGCTGGCGCGCGCCGCCGAGTTGCGCCATGTCAGCCAGCCGGCGCTCACCCGACGGCTGCGTGTAATAGAGGCTGCGCTCGGCGTGCCGCTCTTTGAGCGCCGCCACAAACCGCTGACGCTCCTGCCCGAGATCGTGCCCCACCTGCCTGCGATGCGTAGCCTCGCGGCGCAACTGCGCCAGTTGCGCGACGGGTTGGCACAGAGCGGCGGCGCGCGGGGTCTGACGCTGGCTTGCCAGCACGCGATCACCACCACCCATTCCCCGGCCATCGTTGCCGCGCTGACCGAGGGACAGGCGCGGCCCGTGCGCGTGCGCTCGGAGAACCGCGAGGATTGCCTGCTGCGGCTCCTCGCCGCCGAGGCCGATCTCGCTGTGGTATACGATGTGCCCCAGATTGCGCCGCTCGCCCTCGGCGGCGCGTTCGAGCGCGTGTCGCTCGGCCCCGAGCGGCTCATCCCGGTAGCCGCACCCGACCTGCCTCTCGGATCTGACTTTCGCTATATCGGCTATCCCGGCGATGTCTTTCTCGGGCAGGTGATGGACCGGGCGCTCTTGCCGCGGATAGGGCCGGACCGGCGGTTGCGCCGCTGCGCCGAGACGGCGCTCACGCTGGCCGCACACGAGTACGCACGGCGGGGGATCGGGGTGGCGTGGTTGCCCGAATCCATGGCACGCGACGACCTGTCAGCGGGACGGCTCGTCCATCTCGGTCGCGACGTTCCGGCGCTGGACATGGAGATATGGATGATCCGCCTGCCCGGCATCGAGGGCAGCGGCTGGGAGGACGACTGGCAGAGGCTGGCCGACACGCTCAGTCTTGCACCCACGGCACCGCTTTGATTTAAGCGTCGCGTTGCCCAGCCCGGAGGCCGCCCGATGGTCGATATCGCCACCCGTGTCTACAACCACCGCTGGAAGATGGATCCCATCGTCCGCTCGCTCATCGATACCGATTTCTACAAGCTGCTGATGTGCCAGACGGTGCGCCGGAACAGGCCCGACACGAACGTGACCTTCTCGCTTATCAACCGCACCACCTCGGTCCGGCTTGCCGATCTCGTGGACGAGGGCGAATTGCGCGAACAACTGGATCATATCCGCACCTTGTCGCTCTCGCGCGGCGAGAGCACGTGGATGCGCGGCAATACCTTCTATGGTAAACGCCAGATGTTCACACCCGAGTTCATGGACTGGTTCGAGGGGTTGCGTCTGCCGCCCTATCACCTCGAGCGGCGCGACGGTCAGTACGAGCTCACCTTCGAGGGCACGTGGCCCGAGGTCATGCTGTGGGAAATCCCCGCGCTTGCCGTGCTGATGGAGCTTCGGGCGCGCGCCGTGCTCGGCAAGATGAAGAAATTCGAGCTTCAGGTGCTCTATGCCCGCGCCATGACCAAGCTGTGGGAAAAGGTCGAACTCCTGCGCCCTCTCGAGGGCCTTCGCATCGCCGATTTTGGCACGCGGCGGCGGCATTCCTTTCTCTGGCAGGACTGGTGCGTGCAGGCCATGCGCGAGGGGCTTGGCGACGGCTTCGTCGGCACCTCGAACTGCCTGATCGCCAAGAATCGCGATCTTGAGGCGATTGGCACCAACGCGCACGAATTGCCGATGGTTTATGCCGCACTTGCACAGACCGACGCCGAGCTTGCCCGCGCACCCTACAAGGTGCTCGCCGATTGGCACGAGGAGCACGATGGCAACCTTCGCATCATCCTGCCCGACACGTTCGGCACCGAGGGATTCCTGCGGCACGCGCCTGATTGGCTCGCAGGCTGGACGGGTATCCGTATCGATTCCGGTCAGCCCGACGAGGCGGCAGAGGCCGCGATCGAGTGGTGGAAAGCGCATGGCGAAGACCCCCGCGACAAGATGATCATCTTCTCCGACGGGCTGGACGTGGAACGCATTTCCGAACTTCACCAGCGTTTCGCGGGCCGAGTGCGCACGTCCTTCGGCTGGGGCACGCTGCTTACCAACGATTTTCGGGGTCTCACCCGTGACGATGCACTCGCGCCCTTCTCGCTTGTCTGCAAGGCCGTTTCTGCCGAGGGGCACCCGACCGTGAAGCTATCGGACAATCCCCGCAAGGCGATGGGACCGCCGGATGAGATTGCCCGTTATCGCCGGGTCTTCGATGTCGGCGCGCAGACCGAGATCGACGTGGTGGTCTGAGCGCGCTCAGCGAACGATGAACTCGGCGTGCAGGGCGCCAGCGGCCTTTATGCTTTTGAGAATGTCGATCATGTCGCGCGGCGCGACGCCGAGCGCGTTCAGCCCGGCGATCACCTCGGCGAGCGAGGTGCCCTCGGGCACCTCCGCCAGGCCGATGCCCGGTTCTTCGTCGATCTCGGCCTCGGTGCGCGGCACAACCACCGTCTCGCCCCGTGCGAACGGGTTGGGCTGGATGGCGAGCGGGGTCTCCTGGATGCGCAGGGTCAGGTTGCCCTGCGAGACCGCGACGCGCGAGATGCGCACATCCTGTCCCATCACGATGGTGCCCGATCTCTGGTCGACCACGACCCGTGCCTTGCGCTGCGGCTCGACCATCAGATTCTCTACCCGGCCGAGCGCATGTGCGGGCGAGCGCGCGCGCATCTCCGTGATATCGAGCCGCACGGTGCCAGAATCGAGCATCAGCGCCACGGGCCGGCCCACGACTCCGTTGATCGCGCGCTCGATTCGGGCCGCGGTGGTGAAATCCGGTTCGCGCAGCGCGAGCCGCAGGCTTTCCAACCCTGCGAAATCGAAATCGACCTCGCGCTCGACCCGAGCCCCGGAAGGGATGGTTCCCGATGTCGGCACGCCCTGCACAACGCTACCCGCCTCGCCCTCGGCAGACGCTCCTCCGGCGATGATCGTGCCCTGTGCCACGGCATAGATCTGGCCGTCCGCGGCGTTGAGCGGCGTCATTACCAGCGTGCCGCCCAGCAGGCTCTTGGCATCGCCGATGGCCGAAACCGTAACGTCGATCTGGCTACCTGCGCGGGCAAACGGTGGCAGCGCCGCGGTGACGAGCACGGCGGCGACATTCTTGGGGCGGAACTGCTCGCCTGTGACATTGATCCCGAGCCGCTCGAGAATGTTGGACATGAGCTCCTCGGTGAAGGGCGAGTTGCGCAGGACGTCGCCGCTTCCGTTGAGCCCGACGACTAGCCCGTAGCCAAGCAGATCGTTGCCGCGCACCCCGTCGAACTCCACAAGGTCCTTGATCCGGACCGTACCGGCGCCGGCGGCATGGACTGTCGTGAGGCACATCAGCAACAAGGCCAGGATCGTGCGCAACGGCGGCGTCATGACAGGAAACTCGCGAGATTGAGGCGCGCGGTGCGCGCTGTGATGGTATAGAGTGTCTCCAGTTGAGACTGCACCTGTTCGAGCGCCGTCGCGCTATCGAAGATATCTACCGAGACGAGATCGTTGCGCGCTATCCCAAGGCTTGTGATCTCGGCGTCGATCCGGCTCCGGGCCTGCGCGATCCGCTCCTCGGCAAAGCCGAGCTGCGCGCGCAGCCGCGTTACCCCGTCCTGCCCGGAGAGAAGCCCCGTCCCCATGTCGCGGACAAGGGCGGCGCGGTCTTCGCGGCCGAGCGCGAGAGCCGGGTCGTCGAGAAGTGATAGCATCGCCGCCTGCTTGATCTGGCCTCGCAGTGCGGCATCGTCTGCGTGGATGCGCAGCGCGACGGTCTCTCCCGCACCGAGCGCAAAAGCCGCCGCCGGTGCCTGTCCACCCCGATAGACCACCGTGGAGAACCCGCCGCCCGGTGCATCGAAGAAGGCATCAAGCTCGCTCCGCAATGTGGTTGCGTCTGGGGCTGCGGTCAGCACCGTGCGCAGTTCCTGCAAAAGCGTGTCGGTATCGGCGAGTGGGGAGCGATCAGCCAGGTCGCCGCCGAACAGGGCGCGGCCCGCCGAGGTGGTGTTGAGCGCCCCGATCATCGTCGACAGGGCGGCGCGCGCGCCCTGTGCGAGGACGGTAGATTGTATCGCTCCGCTGACCGAATCGGCTGTGAGTGCCGCTTGGGCAAGCGCCTCGCCGCTCTCCGCTACGCGGCCGAGCGCCGTCTGCATGATTTCCGCATCCACCGAAGCGATTCGCGCCACGTCCCGATGCGCATCCGCTAGGGTGAGCGCCCGCTCGACATCCGCCAGAGGAACAAGATTGCCGGACACGTGCTTCGCGGTGTCCGTGGTGCGGCCCGTCGACACCTCGTGGGTCAGGCGGGCCGTCTCGCGGGCAAGATGTGCGCCCTGCTGTCGCAAAACGAAGCCTTGGGCGAGATCACCGATTGATTGCAGGGCCATGTCATATCCTCAGAAGGGTTTGCATCATGTCGTCGAGCGTCTGGATCATGCGGGCATTGGCCGAGAAGGCCTGCTCCACGAGCAACAGCCGCTGCAACTCTGCATCGCTATCCACGCCGCCGCGCAGTTCCAGCTCGCGCAGTTCTCCGGCCTGCCCGGCGGCAAAGCTTGCCGTATTCTCGGCCGTCAGCCGTGCCTGCGCGACCCGGCTCGAGAGCTGGGCGGCATGACCGGAGAGATCACGCTGCACCTCGCCCGGTGCCGGTGCCTGGCGCGCCGACAGCACATTGCCGAGCGCTGCGAGATACGGGGCGTCCGCCGGGGTCCCGGGGCTCGCGGCATCCGGTCCGACGCGTAGCCGGAAGAGCGCGCCGCCACGCTCGGGATCGACCGCGGGGTTGACCGTGATCCGCCCGGCGAGCCCCGCCTCGGTCGCGGGGTCGAAGCGGGCTCCGGCATCGGTGAAGACCCCTGGTGATGGTGGCGGAGTGAGGCTCTCGACCCGCTCGACGAGGTCGCGGGCGAGCGTATCGAGCCCGCGTTGCGCGTCGAGCCCGAGCGCGTCGCGGTTGTCGATGAGCGCCGCAAGCCGTCCGCCTGCGAGCGGGCCGCCCGTGCCGGTTGGCACCGGGTACCCGCCGATCTCGAGCCCGGAGAGGAGCCCGTTCTGCACCGTCATGTGCGCCGCCACCAGCGGTGTCGCCTCGAAGCCGATTTGCGCCGGGCGCCCGTCGAGCAGCAGCGCACCGCCGGTAGAAACCAGGGCGATCTCTCCTCGAGACCGCTCAAGTTGCCGGATGGGCACCAGCTCGGAGATCGAGTCGATCGCCTGCTGCCGTCGATCCTCGAGCGATGCCGTGTCGTGGCCCGAGGATCGCTCGACGACGATTTGCGTGTTGATCTCGGCCACCCGCGCAAGGCCGGTATTGAGCCGTTCAACGGTATCGGAGATATCGGCATCGGCCCGGCTGCGCAGGGTCTCGACCTGCCGTGCCGCGCCGTTCAGCGCCGCGCCGAGCGCCGTCGCCTCGTTCTGCACCGCGCCCAGCCGCGTATCGTCCTCGGGCCTGGACGAGGCCGAGACGATGGCCGCCTCGAATGCGGCGAGCCGGTCCACAATGCTGCCGCCCTCGCCCGGCAGACCCAGCGCACGCTCGATGGAGGCGGCAAAGCCGGCGCGCGTTTGTGCATCGGCCAGCGCGCTGTCGGCAAGTCGTCGATCTCCGAGAAGCACCGGATCGACGTGGCGTGTCACGCCAGTCACTTCCACACCGCCGCGTGTGCCTTGCGCCTGCAGGCCAAGCTCGCGCGGGGCATAACCGGGCGTGAGCGCATTCGCGAGATTGCCCGAGATCACGTCGGTCAACCGCGAGCTTGCGTTTAGCCCGCTCAGGGCACTGTTGAAGGCGGCGGATATGGACATCGGTCTGGACCTTTACGCGAGGGTCGGCAATCAGCGGATGATGTTGGTCGTTTCCTGCAGCATCTCGTCGACGGTCTGGATCACCCGCGCATTGGAAGAATAGGAGCGCTGCGTCTGGATCATGTCAGTGAGTTCGCGCGCGACATCGGTGGCCGATCCCTGCCGGGAGAAGGAAATGAGATCGCCGGTGGGTCCATCGCCGGCATCCCAGAGAAAGAAGCTGCCGCTGTCGAGGGAGGGCCGGTAGGTCTGACGATCGAGGGCCACCATCCCATTCGGATTGGGCAGGTCGACGAGCGGAACCTGGAAGATCGCTCGTGTCACACCGGTGTCGAACGTGGCGTGGACAAACCCGTTGCCATCGACCTCGATGGACACCATGTTCCCGACGGGTGAGCCGTCCTTGGAAATGGAGAGCGGAGCGAAGCTGTCGGAGAGCTGTGTGAGTCCTTCGGTCGTGCCCGGGCGACCGATGCTGATCTCGATCGGCCCCCCGTCGACAGTTGCGATCAGGCTGCCCGTGGCCGGATCGTAAGCCCCGCCGCTGATAGTGGTCACGTCGAGCAGGGTGCCGCCCGCGGCTCGCGAATCGGCGAATTCGAGCTCGTACTCGCCAATGACGGCATTGCCGCTCGCCGAATCTCTGAGAGTCATGGTCCAGATATTGGACGTGCCGTTTGCCGGAATCTGCGGTGTGAAGGACGCTTGGATAGTTTCCGACCGGCCAAGATTGTCGAAATACTCGATCGACAGTTGCTGCGGGGCGCCATCGGCCTCCGCGTTGGTTTCGGTCGCTGGAAGATTGACACCGAGGGTGATTGCCGTTGTCGGTTCGCTGGTCAGTTGGTTGGCATTGATCTGGACCGGAACCAGACCTTCGCTGGTGTCCCGCGGGAAAGAGGGAATCGAGCCATCGGGACCGGCGGGCCAACCAAGGAGCGTCAGGCCAGACGCCGTGACGAGCCGTCCCTCGGCATCGGTGCGAAACGATCCGGTCGTCGTAAGGAGCATCTGCGGCGTGCCGTTCGAGACCGCGACTTCGCTGCTTGACGCAACGGGTATGAAGCCGCGCCCGCGCACCGCGAGATCGGTGGGGTTGTCGGTTGTGACGAGCGAGCCGCCCTGGTCGATGAGCCGTTCCGTTGTCGCGCGCACGCCGCCCGCCGCGTAATTCCCGCCGTTGCCACTGACGACAAGCGAGTCAAAACTCGTCTCGACGCGGCGATAGCCGAAGGTCGAGGCATTGGCGATATTGTCGGAGATCGCCGTCAGGCGGGATGCGTTGGCACTGAGCCCCGCGACGCCGGCATTCAGGGAAGAGGAAATTGTCATGGGTACGCCTTTCAACTGGATCGAGCATCGTCTCGACACAGTCATAGGCGCGTTGCCTTAACATGGCGCTAATCGCTAAAATCAAGTGTTCTTAGAGAGATCGCAGGAAAGTCACCTCCAGGCGGTTGTTGCGCGGCGACATGGGATCCGCCGTTGCCGGAGAGCGGTCGGCATGGCCGGTGAGCCGACGCATGCGTGCGCGCGCGATCCCCGAATCCTCAAGCAGAATCCGCGTCCGGTTAGCGCGTGCCGCCGACAGGTCCCAGACCGGGTTGTCGACGAGGGTGACAGGCCGCGCCCGGGTATGTCCGGCGATGGCGATGTCGTTGACAATCGGAGTGGCGACCGTTGCGATGACTCGCGCGATCTCGCGCAAGGTGTCGGTCGGCTCACTTTGATCAGACACGAAAAGCGTCGCGTCGCCCACGTCGAATATCTCGATGATGAGCCCCTCGTCGGTGACCCGGGTCACGATGTGGCGGAGCACGTCATCGGAGGCGAGGCTCTCGCCGCTGCGGCCCCGGAGCCGGTCGTCGATTTCGGAGAATGCGGCGGCGTCCGCTTCGGTTAACCTGACACTCGCCCCGTCGCTTATCACGCCGGTATCGCCGCGGGCCTGGTGGCTTTCGGTACTATGCAGGTTCTCCGCGCCGGTTCCGCTCTGGGCCAGGCTCTGTTCAGAGAAGACGGTATCGCCACCGAACGCGCCGCTGCCGCCGCCGGATACCCGATTTATCGGCACGGTCGGGCTGAAGTAATCGGCGATGCCCTTGCGTTGTTTTTCGGTTGTCGCGCCAAGAAGCCACATCAGCAGGAAGAACGCCATCATCGCGGTGACGAAGTCGGCATATGCCACCTTCCAGGCACCCCCATGATGCCCGCCGCCACTCACGACCTTCTTCCGTTTGATGATGACCGGCGCCGCATTGCTGCGCGCGTCCATAACTCACCACCTGTTTCACACCCGGAACAAGGCGTAGCACATGACCGTTTAACGGGCTGTTAATTCGTCAAGTTTTACCGGTTCAGGCCAGCCCTGGCAGCCACAGCACGATCGCCGGGAACGCGACCAGAAGCGCGATAGTGACAGCGTCGGCGACAAAGAACGGCGTGACGCCGCGAAACACGTCCTGCACGCTCAGGTCGGGCCGCACGCCGGCCACCACGAAACAGTTGAGGCCGATGGGCGGCGTGATGAGACAGAATTCGGCCATCTTCACCACCAGGATCCCGAACCAGATCGCGCACATCGGCCCCGACATGCCGAAGGTGCTGTCCGCGGCAGAAACCATCGCCCCGCCGTTGAGCGCCATCACCGCCGGGTAGACCACCGGCAACGTCAGCAGCAGCATGCCGATTGCATCCATGAACATGCCCAGCACCGCATAGGCGAGCAGGATGCAGATCAGGATCAGCATCGGCGACAGGGCGAGAGAGGTGATCCAGTCGGCGAAGGCCGACGGCAGATCGGCGAAGCCGAGAAAGCGCACATAGATCAGCACCCCCCAGATGATGGTGAAGATCATCACCGAGAGCTTGGCTGTCTCCAGCAGCGCATCCTTCAACTCCGCCCAGCGCATCCCGCGATAAACCGCCATGAGGAACACGACAAAGGCCCCGATCGCACCGCCCTCGGTGGGCGTGCCCCAGGCATCGCCGCCGAACGGGTTGTAGACGAAGAAGATGATCGTCACGACGACGAAGACGATGGGCAGGGCAGGTGGCAGCGAGGCAAAGCGCTCGCGCCAGGAGAAGCCGCTCACCGGGGGGCCGAACCCCTTGATCGTCAGCGCCAGCCCGATGATGAGGAACGCATAGACAAAGGCCGAAAAAACGCCGGGAATGAAGCCCGCGAGCAAGAGCTTGCCCACGTCCTGCTCGACGATGATCGCGTAGATCACCAGGAGCGCTGATGGCGGTATGAGGCTCGCCAGGGTTCCGCCGGCCGCCACGACGCCAGCGGCAAAGCGCTTGTCATAGCCGATCTTGAGCATCTCGGGAATGGCGATCCGGGCAAACACCGCCGCCGTCGCCACGCTCGCGCCGGACACGGCGGCAAACCCCGCGGTGGCGAACACGGTCGAGACCGCGAGGCCCCCCGGCACCCAGGCGATCCAGCGCTTCGCTGCCTCGAAGAGCGCCTTGGTCAGCCCCGCGTAATAGGCAAGGTATCCGATCAGGATGAAGGTCGGGATAAGGCTCAGCGCCTGGCTGGACACCTTGGAATGCGGCACCTGACCCGCGGTCTTGACCGCGACTGTCAGCGCCCAGATGAATTCGTCGCCAGCATAGCCCTTCTTGGACCAGAATATCCAGATTAGCCCCAGCATCCCGGCCAGCGCGGCGGCAAATGCTACGCGCATGCCGAGGATGACGACGACCAGCATCAGGCCGGTCACGGCAAGTCCGATCTCGATGGGCTCCATCAGGCGGGTTCCTTATTCGTCATGGCCGCTGACATGCGCGGCCTCGCGCGCGGCCTGTGTCGCCACGTCCTCGATCAGCGGTACGGCGACCGGGCGCTCCGCTCCGGTGACGAGCGCGCGCGCGAACCCCCAGACCTGAAGTGCCAGCCGCAGCGACAGAACGCCAAAGGCAATCGGCGCGAGAATCTTGGCGGGCCAGATCGGCAGGGCGATGTCGATCGTGCTGTCGCGGCTCCACAATGGCGCGTTCCAGTCGAAACTGCGCTCGAAATGCGCCCAGCTTCCCCAGACCAGCAGCAGCATCAGCAGCAGGACCGCCAGCGTCGTGATCAACTCGATCAGCCATAGCGCACGGCCCTGAAACAGACCGACGAAGATATCCATGCGGATATGGCCGCCGTCGCGCTGCGTGTAGGCCACGCCCATAAAGGCGATGAGCGGCATGATCTGTTCGATCCAGTCCACGTAGCCGGGCAGAGGTTGATTGAAGAAATTGCGCCCCCCCACGGACACCACCGCCAGCACCATGAGCGAGAACACCGCGATCCCGCTCAGCAGAGCGAGTTGCCGCTCGACCCGGTAGAGTCCAAGATCAAGCCTGCTTAGCGTGCTGTCGTCCGACAGCACAGAGGCCACACCCGCCATCGCTCGTCTCCCCCGCTATCCCTGCATGAATCGGCCCGCTGCGGTTCTTGCGCAGCGGGCCAGAGAGGTCAGGCTCAGGAGCCACCCTTCAGCTCGGCCAGCTTGTCGGTGGCGAAGTCATAGAGATCCTGCGCGGGCAGGCCGCGGTTTCCCATGTCCTCGATCCACGCAGCCGCGGCGGGGCCGGCCACGGCCTCTTCGAACGCCTTGAGTGACGCCTCGTCGAAGCTGATGACCTCGATCCCGCGCTCTTCGAGCGCCGGGCCCCAGGCTTCCATCGTGTTGTTCGTGTAGTTGTCGACATAGTGGTCGAGCGCTTCGTCGATCGAGCCCAACAGCGCCTCGCGATGCTCGTCAGACAAACCTTCGAGCGCATCGGTATTGGCCACGACCGGGCAATTAACCGTGCCGGGGTTGAGGTTCGCGGTCCACCAGTCGCCGTTCTCGATGGTGCCGAAGGCCATGTGCGCGTGCGGGGCAAAGGCCACGGCCTTGACCACGCCACTGTCCATCGCCTGCCGCACCTCGGTTGCGGTCATCGAGGTGGGCACCGCGCCTACGGCCTCCATCGCCGCACCGATCCCGCCGGTGGCGCGCACGCTCAGCCCCTCGAAATCATCAAGGCTGCGGGGGGCGTCGCCCATGCCCACGAGGTTATATTGCGGCATCGGCGAAGGCATCAGCAGCGTCGCGTTCCAGCGCGCGAGATCGGCCTCGACTGCCGGGTGATCATAGAGCGCCATCGACAGCTTGCGCTCCTGCTCCAGCGTCTCGACGCCCAGGAAAGGCAGCTCCAGCACGGTGATAGACGGGTTCTTGTCGCGGTGATACCCGGCACAGAACTGCGCCATCTCGAACGCCCCGATGGAGATACCGTCGAGGTTCTCGCGGTTGTTGCTGAGGCCGCCATAGCTGATGTTGAGGGTGAAATCGCCGTTGGTCTTGTCGCTTACAAGCTCGGCCAGCTTCTCGACATGCTCGGTGAATGCACGGCGCTTGCCCCAGAGCGAAACGTTCCACTCGGTTGCCATCGCTTCACCGGCAAAGGCAAGGCTGATTGCGGCCACGGCGGTATAGCTAAGATATTTCTGCATGGTTTTCCTCCCAGATTTCATGCGTCATGATGGCCGCTACCTTGGGACATGCCCGTCCCGATGGCTATGAAGAAAACCGCGCATGCCCCGGCAGCCGCCCTGCGGATATCCGCAAGGTGACTACAGCAGCGCCTCCTTGTCCAGTCCCAGCTTGACGATCTTCTCGTTGAGGGTGCGTCGCCCGATGCCGAGCGTTTCCGCCACCGCGTCCATACGACCCTCGTGTGCGGTGATCGCCTTGGCGATCAACTCGCGCTCGAACGCCGCGACGGCGGCGCGCAGCGTGTCAGGCACATCGTCGCTCACCGAATCGCGCCGCAGTGCCTGCGCAACCGAACCTCCGCCGCGCCGCGCCATGAGCACCCGGCGCTCGCAGACATTGCGCAGTTCGCGCACATTGCCCGGCCAGTCATGGGCCAGCAGCGCGGCACTGTCCTCGGGCGTCAGGTCGGGCACGCGGGTCTCGTAGACGCGGGCAAACTCGTCAAGGAACCGCGCCGCCAGAAGCATCACGTCATCCCGCCGCTGCCGCAGCGTGGGCAGGGTGATCACCGTGGTATTGAGCCGATAGAGCAGATCGGCACGCAGCCGCCCTTCGCGCTCCGCCTCTTCGGCGTCCTCGTTGGTTGCCGAGATCACCCGGAACGACAGCGGCACCGGCGTCTCCGCCCCCAGCGGCAGAACCTGCTTGTCCTCGATAACCCGCAACAGCTTGGCCTGCACCGGCATCGGGCAGGTGCAGATTTCATCCAGGAACAGCGTGCCGCCATCCGCACCCTGCAACCGCCCCTTGGCTCCGCCCCCGGTGCCGAACATCTCGGCCTCGAAGCCCTCGATCGCGAGCGCGGCGCAGTTGAGCGCCACGAACGGCCCTTCGGCCTGCGTGCCCAGGTCATGCAGCGCCCGCGCCACCAGTTCCTTGCCGGTGCCGGTCTCGCCCTGCAACATCACCGCCGCGCCGCTTTGCGACAGGTCCAGAACATCCTCGCGCAGGGCAACGGTCTCGGGCGTCTGCCCGAGCAGCACCCGGTCCAGCCCCGATAGTTGCATCAGCCGCGTCTTGAGCCGCGCATTGGTGCGGCGCATCGCGTGCTGATCGGCGGCATGGCGCAGGATGTTGAGCAAGCGGCGCGGCTCATAGGGCTTTTCGACGAAACTATAGGCGCCGCGCTGCATCGCATCGACGGCCATCGCGATATCGCCATGCGCCGAAATCAGCACCAGCGGCGGTGCGAGATCGCGGTCTAGACTGTCCAGAAGCTCGAGCCCCGACATGCCCGGCATCCGCACATCCGACAGGATCACATCCGGTTGAAACTCCGCCAGCCGCTCGATCAGACGCTCGGCACGCGGCAGTGCCTCCACCTGCCAGCCCGACGCATCGAGCAGGTCGACCAGCGACAGGCGCATTGCGCGGTCATCCTCGACAACGAGGATGCGGGGGATCGCCGGGCCGCTCACGCCGCGCTCGCTCCGGCGTCGTCGCGTTCCTGCGGGATGTCGATGCAGAACACCGCGCCGCCGCCTTCGGCGTCGCGGGCGCTGATCCGCCCCTCATGCGCGCGAACAATATTGGCCGAGATGGCAAGCCCGAGCCCCATGCCGCGCCCGCTTTCGCGGGTCGTGACAAACGGCTCCTGCAAGTCCTCGAGCCGCGCCTGTCCCAGCCCGTGGCCGGTATCGCGCACCTCGACCCGTCCCGCGCCGTCGCACAGCGCGACCCGCACCTCGATCCTTCGCACGTCGCGATCTTCGACCGCGTCGATAGCGTTACGCAGCACGTTGGTCAGCACCTGTTCGATCCGAAGTTGATTGCCGCGCACAGTCACCGGTTTATCAGGGGCGCTTACCGATACCGTGGCCGCGACCCGTGAGATATTGGGTTCCACCAGCGCCAGCGCCGCTTGCACCGCGGCGAACAGGTCGACCGGGCCGAATTCCTCGCGGTCATTGCGGGCAAAGAACTTGAGCTGCCGGGTAATCCCTTCCATCCGGTCAACGATAGCGGCGATCCGCGGCGCGAGCCGCCCCTCGCTCTGCCCGCCGATCTCCGCCGCCGTTAGGTGATTGCGCATTGCCGCAATCGGCTGCCCAAGCTCATGCGTGACAGAGGCGGCCAACTGTCCCAGCGCTGCCAGACGGCTTGCGCGCTCAAGCTCGTCTTGCGTCCGTGCCAGTCGCCGTTCGGCTGCCCGGCGTTCCTCAATCTCGACTGCCAGCCGTTCGTTGGCCTCGCGAAGCTGTGCCTCCTCCGCCTCGGACCGGCGCAGTGCCGCCCCGATCCGCCGCGTGCGCCGCACCTGCGAGGCAAGCAGCCCACCTCCGGCCAGTGTCGTCACGATTCCGGCCAGAAGCCAGCTTCGCGTGACAGCGGCGCTGTCATCGGCAAAGTAGTGCAGAACCCATCCATGCGGGGTCAACATGCCGGAGAGGTGCAGCCGCTCCGCCCCTCCGATCACGGCGCGCCCATTGTCTGCGGGCCGCCAGTCGAGCGGTGCGAGCGCCTGCCCCGGAAATTGCCGGTCCCGCGCAATCCGTGCGCGCTGTTCCTTATCCAGCGTGCCGAGCGCGCGATACCGCCAGCCGGGATCGGAGGACAACAGAACCACGCCGTCGCGGTTGGCGAGCAATACCTGCTCTCCCGCCGCGCGCCACGTCTCCTCCAGATCGGTGAGGTCGAGCTTGATCGCGATCACGCCCAGAGTCTCTCCGCCGGGTCCGCGTACCGGATCTGCAATGAAATAACCCGGCAGGCCGGTCGTCGCCCCGATCCCGTAGAACCGTCCCTGTCCACCGGCGAGCGCGGTCTGGAAATAGGGCCGGAATCCGTAATCCTGCCCCACAAAGCTTTCCGGTGTCCCGGCATTAGAGGCGGCGATGGTCACGCCGTCGGGGCGCATGAGATAGATCGCGTCGAGCCCCGATTCCGCGGCAAAGGCCGCAAGCCTGCGGTCAAGCACATCCGTTGCGCGCCCGGCGGCGGTGTCCATCACGTGCCGGTCCCGCGCCAACACATAGGTCAGGTGCGAAAACCGCTCGATCTCCGATATCACCATGCTGCGATAGAGCGACAGGCGGCCCTCCGCCTTGGCCTGTTCTTCCGAGCGGAAGAAGCCCAGCGAGATCAGAAATACGCCAAGAATGACGCCCAGTG
This sequence comes from Roseovarius sp. A46, assembly GCF_004126395.1. Classification (NCBI taxonomy): domain Bacteria; kingdom Pseudomonadati; phylum Pseudomonadota; class Alphaproteobacteria; order Rhodobacterales; family Roseobacteraceae; genus Roseovarius; species Roseovarius sp. A46. Next base: position 90,821 of record NZ_PVWS01000001.1, read on the forward strand.
CCGTCAGAACGACCAGAGCCCGGAGTGTCAGGCGCATCGCGAAGCCGTCACCGCCGCTCCCCGGCCGGTTCCGCTTCATCCGTCCCGGGGGCGTCCTCGACGATCTCGGCATCGGGCACCGTCTCGTCCTCTTCGGCGGTGTCCTCGGTGGCGGTGTCCTCTTCCGCCGGCTCTTCGACCGGACCGATCAGCAGCGGCAGCATCTCAAGCCCGGTGGGCGTGCTCACCGCCGTATCGGGCGGCGCACGCCAGCTCAGCGTATCGAATGAATGACAGTTCTCGCAGACGGGCTGCCACTCAGCATGGATGTGCTGGCAGTTGTCGCAGCACCATTGCGGGCCGCGCGGCGCGCCCAGCGCCCGCGCCAGCCAGCCCTTGACCACGGCATCCGACGCACCCTCGCCGCGCTCGATCGCCGCCATGATCGTCAGCACGCGGGCGTCCGGCTCCACCTCCGCGAGGTCGCCGAGCGCGCGCCGCGCCGCCGGGAAATCCTCTGCCGCGAGGCACAGTTCCGCCTCCAGAAGCCGCGTCTCGCGGTCGTCAGGATGCACCTTGAGCAGCTTGGCGAAGCGCTTGAGCCGCGCCTGCGGCGTCTCGTCCGGCTCGATCGACGCGAAGGCGGCGGCGAGGTCGGGATGCGGCCGCATCAGCCAGGCCTTGTTGATGACGCGCACGGCGGCGCGCTTCTTGCCCGCCTCGACATAGCCGCGCGCGGCCAGTACGGCAGCCGGGACGAGGTCGGGTGACATCCGGTTGGCCTCTATCGCCGCCTCGCGCGCCTCGATTGTCTTGCCTTCGTCCAGCACGTCGCGTGCCTCCGACAGCGCCAGAACGGCATCGCGCCGCTTGTGCACGTCGCGCGGCAGTGCGCCGTATTTGAGCTTGGCACCCAGCGTGGCGCGCGCGCCCTTCCAGTCGCTCTTGTCGGCCTGAAGCTGCAACAGCGTGTCCTGTATTTCGACCTGCCGGGGCTTGAGCGCGAACGCGGTCTTGGCCAGCTTGAGCGCGGCGTCGGTCTCACCTGCCTCCAGCTTTTGCCGCAGGATGCCGCGCACCCCAACGAAGCGGGTTTTCTCGTTGGTGAGCAGGCGTTTGAACGCCGCTTCGGCCTTTGCCTTGTCGCCCGCCATCTCCGCGCCCTGAGCGGTGATGAGATCGGTGAGCGCGGGTTTGTGCAGAAATTTCTCTGCCTTGGCTGCCTGCAGGACGGCCTTGTCACCCTCGCCCGAGGCAAGCGCCAGCACGCCCTCGCCCAATGCGCGATAGCCCTTTTCCTGACGGTTGCGATCGAAATAGCGCGACAGGGCTGTCTCGTCGCCGTTGATGAAGCGCAGCACCGCCACCAGCATCCCTGCCAGCTTCATCAGCAGCCAGATCGCAAGCACCAGGATGCCCAGCGCGATCACCGCCTTGATGGGCGTGAGGTTGACCTCGATCCCCGCCATGACGATGCGCACGCCGCCTTCGAGTTCGAGCAGGTAGGACGCCCCGAAGGTGATGGCCCCGACAAGGGCGATGAACACTGCAACCTTCACGATGGACCAAAGCATCAGACCCGCCCTTTCAAACTCAATTCAGTTCCGCCGACAGCGCCTCGGCGGCGGCCAGTGCGTCGCGTCGCGTGGTGGCATTGGCAGCCCAGCCGGACATGGCGGCGCGCGCGTCCTTCGGCAAGGTCTCGATCTCGGCCAGCGCATCGCCGGTCCGCCCCTCTGCCAGCGCGGCTTCGGCGCGCGACAGGATGGCGTCCGGCCCATCGCCCTCGCGCGGCTTGAGCGACCGGATACCGAGCTGCGCGCGCAGGAAATCGCCGACCGACGCGCCGTCGCCGGTATCCGAGGCGCGCGCCGCCGCCAGCGCCGCGCGCGCAGCCTCGGGGAAGCTCTCGACAAGCTGCGCCCGGGTCGGCACGCCGGTTTCGGCCACCTCCGCGAGTGCATCGGGCACCGTGGCCCCCGTGTCGCGCAGATCGGTGAGCGCGGTGTCGAAGGCGTCGCCGGTGTCAAGCGCAGTCATCACCCGAGTGAGCGCCGCACGCTGCAGTGTCGCGCGGGCACTGTCGCGGGCCGCCTGCTCCTCGGCCTCTAGCGTCGCCCGCAAGTCCTCGATCTCGGCGCTTTGCGCGGCGAGGCTGTCGCGCAGTTCGTCGAGCGCCGCGTCGGTGGCGGTGGTATCCAGAGCCTCGGGCACCTGCGGAATCTCGAGGTTCGAGAGCTGAACCTCCAGGTTCGCGACCCGTTCGGCCAAGGATGTCACGGTCTCGCTCAGCCCGGACAGTTCGTCGGAGGGATCTGCCGGCTCCGGCAACCCGTCGATCCGTGCCCCGAGATCGGAAATCCGCTGCGCCTGCTCGTCGAGCCGCGTCTCGATCCCCTCATCGGCGGGCGTGGGTGCGGGTGCGGCCTCCTGCCCGACCGGCAGGTGAGGGTAGATATAAGGGGCCGCCGCCACGCCGATCCCCGCTGCCGCGACCCCGCCGATCAACATCGACCAAAACCCGCCCTGCCGCACCGTGACCTGCTCGGTACGCACCACGGGTGTGGGCTCTTCATTATGCTCAGGGGACGGTGGGCCGGTCTCTTCTGCCGGGTGTTCTCCGTCCTCGCCTTGCGGGGTTTCACCCGTTTCGTCCGATGGGGACGTGGAGGCCTCGCCCTCCGGCGTCGCGGCGTCGTCTGCGGGCTCTGCGTCAGGTGTGGCTCCGCCCTCGGCCGCCTCGCTTTCCGTTTCCTGTGCCTCTTCAGCTTCGGGGGAGTCCTGCTCAGGCGCGTCAGGGGCCGAGGTATCCTTGACCGTGTCCTCGCCCGCCTTGGAGAGGGCGGCATCCGATGCAGTGTCAGGCGCTTGCGTTTCGGTGGTCTCGGGCGTGTCTTGCGCCGCGGCGGAGGGGGCGGTCACATCCTCGGCTGCGCCTTCGGGCGCGTCGGGTTTGTCCGTCTCGGACTTCTTCTTTCTTGCCACGGCACGCCACCTTCTCGAATCTTGTCACGCTCGACTGTCAACCTGACCTTACTGTGCCCCCTTGTGGCTCTCAACCCGCTTGGCGTGTTTCGCCAGATCGTTCAGCACGATGCCCAGTGCACGGGCATCCGGCGTGCGGGCCACTGCCACGCGATGTGCAACGCCGTCGGGGATGCGTGCGGCCACGTTGCGGCTGATCGCCGCGACGAAGAGCGGTGCGCGCGGGGTGCCCGCCACGTCAAAGAAGAGCACGGCGCTGCGCGGGGACATCAGGGGAAGGATCACGGGAGCGTCGCCTTCCAGCATGGTGCGGGCGGCGTCGCTCAGCGGTAGCGCCTGTTGGTCGTAGACCACCGCCTCACGCGCGGCGCGTCCCGCCTCTCGCAGTGCGCCGACGATATCGGCAGCTACATGCGCGCCGCGTGCGTGCAGGAACGGCCCCGCCACCCCTTCGTCGGCGAGAAGGTCGAGCAGGGCCTCGGCATCCTCGGCCACCGCGATCACGGAAAAGCCTCGCTGCCTCGCCTCCTCTGCCGTGGCCTCGCCCACGACGCAGGCGGGCAGGTCGCGCCGGGGCGACAGGCGGCAGAATCCCTCGACCCCGTGCCGCGAGGTAAAGATGAGCACCTCGCCGGGGGCAAGCGTGGGAAGAGTGCCGTCATAAGTGATGTGCATGAGTGGCGAGACGAGCACCTCTGCCCCCGGAAACTCTGCCCGCAATTCCCTGGCGAAGCGGGTCGCGGCGGGTTCGGGCCGGGTGATGAGCAGGCGCAGGGGCATGATCGCTCCGCAGTTGTTAGCCTCCTGATAAGGTGTTACCTGCCGCAGACGCGCGGGGCAATGCAGCAGGGCCGGGATGAGCACGCCGCTGACCATACTCGGGATCGAGAGCAGTTGCGACGATACCGCCGCCGCGTTGGTGCGGCTCGACGGCGACTCTGCGCAAGTGTTGTCCTCCGTGGTGCACGGGCAGACGGCGCTGCACGCGGATTTCGGCGGCGTGGTGCCAGAGATCGCGGCCCGCGCCCATGCCGAAAAGCTCGATCTTGCGGTGCGCGAGGCTATGGCGCGCGCTGGCCTTACGCTTGCCACTGTGGACGTGGTGGCGGTTACCGCCGGGCCGGGCCTGATCGGCGGGGTGCTCGCCGGGGTGATGTGCGCCAAGGGGATCGCCGCAGGCGCTGGCCTGCCGCTCGTTGGGGTCAACCACCTCGCCGGCCATGCGCTGACACCCCGGCTTACCGACAAAGCGGGTTTTCCCTATCTCATGCTGCTGGTCTCGGGCGGGCATTGCCAGTTCCTCATCGTGCGCGGGCCGGATGATTTCAGCCGCCTTGGCGGCACCATCGACGACGCGCCGGGCGAGGCGTTCGACAAGGTGGCGCGGCTTCTGGGCCTGCCGCAGCCCGGCGGCCCCGAGGTGGAGCGCGCCTCCGCGGTAGGCGACGCGGGCCGGTTCCGGTTCCCGCGCCCGCTTCTGGACCGGGCGGGGTGCGATCTGTCCTTTTCCGGGCTCAAGACGGCGGTGCTGCGCGCGCGCGATGCGGTCGTGGCGGAAAAGGGCGGGCTGACGCGGCAGGACAGGGCCGATCTTTGCGCCGGGTTCCAGGCGGCGGTCTGCGACGTGCTGGCGGAAAAGACCCGGCGCGCGCTGGCGCTCTACATGGAGGAGGCGCCGCCCGCGCCGCTCATCGCGGTGGCGGGCGGCGTTGCGGCCAACGGCCCCGTTCGTGCGGCCCTGAAAGACGTGGCGGCGCAGGCGGGCGCGCGCTTCCTCGCGCCGCCGCTTGAGTTATGCACCGACAACGCGGCGATGATCGCCTATGCCGGCGGCGCGCTCTACCGGTTGGGCCATCGCGATGACATGCGCCTCGCCGCGCGCCCGCGATGGCCGCTCGACGCGGCAAGTCCGGCGATGCTGGGCAGCGGCAAGAAGGGGGCTAAGGCATGATCCTGGTTTGCGGCGCGGGGGCGTTCGGCACGGCCCTGGCGGTGACACTGGCGCAAAACGGCCCCGTCACGCTCTGGGCGCGCGACGCGGCCCATGCCGCCGAGATGCGCGCAACGGGCCGCAACGATCGCCGCCTGCCCGATATCGCCCTGCCCGAGGCCATCACCGTGGTCTCGGGCGAGGTGCCCGGCGGCGATACCCCCTGCCTGCTGGCGATGCCGATGCAGACGCTGGGGGGTTTTCTCCGCGATCATCAGGACGCGCTCGGGTCGCGACCCCTCGTCGCCTGCTGCAAGGGGATGGACCTCGCCACCGGCCTCGGCCCCACCGGCCTCATCGCGCAGACCTGCGCGCAGGCCACCCCGGCGATCCTCACCGGCCCCAGTTTCGCGCGCGACATCGCCCTTGGTCTGCCCACGGCGCTAACGCTGGCCTGTGCCGATGCGGCGGCCGGAGAGGCGCTGCAAGCCACGCTCACCACGCCCACCCTGCGCCTCTACCGCACCACCGACACCATCGGCGCGGAACTGGGCGGTGCGCTCAAGAACGTGATCGCCATCGGTTGCGGCGCGGTGATGGGCGCGGGCCTGGGCGAGAGTGCGCGCGCCGCGCTGATGACGCGCGGTTTCTCCGAGATGAACCGGCTGGCCCATGCCTTGGGCGCGGGCCCTGAGACGCTGGCAGGGCTGTCGGGGTTCGGCGACCTGGCGCTAACCTGTACGAGCGCTCAGTCGCGCAACTATCGCTACGGCGAGAGCCTGGGGCGGGGCGATGCCTTTGACCCGGCGATCACCGTGGAGGGGGCGGCGACGGCGCGGGCGGTGCTGGGCCGCGCGCGCGCGCTGGGCCTCGACATGCCGGTGACGGCGGCGGTGGCCGCGCTGGTCGCAGGTGAATTGCGCGTGGCGCAGGCGGTGGATATGCTGCTGTCCAGGCCACTGAAGGAAGAATGATGCTGATAGCCCTTATCGCCCGCGACAAGCCCGGCGCCCTGCAAACCCGTCTAGACAACCGTGACGCCCATGTCGCCTATCTCAAGGAGACCGGCGTGGTGTCTCAGGCCGGGCCGCTGCTGAATGACGAGGGCGAAATGGTGGGCTCGCTGGTCATCCTCGATGTCGAGGACATGAAGGCGGCGCAGGACTGGGCCAACAACGACCCCTATGCCAAGGCCGAGCTGTTTTCCGGCGTCGAGCTGATCCCGTGGAAGAAGGTGATCTGATGCGCTACTGGCTGTTCAAGTCCGAGCCGTCCACCTGGTCATGGCAGGATCAGCTTGCCAAGGGCGACGCGGGCGAGGAATGGGACGGCGTGCGCAATTACCAGGCGCGCAATTTCATGCGCGAGATGGCGGTGGGCGATCGCGGGTTTTTCTACCATTCACAAAAGGAAAAGGCGGTCGTCGGCACCGTAGAGGTGGTCGCCGGGGCGCATCCCGACAGCACCACCGACGATCCGCGGTGGGAGTGTGTGGACATCAAGGCGCTGGAGAGTGCGCGAGAGCCGGTGACGCTCGATATGATCAAGGCCGATCCGCGCCTGTCCGAGATGGTTCTGGTGCGCAACTCGCGCCTCTCGGTGCAGCCGGTGACGGCCGAGGAATGGCGGATCGTCTGCGGCATGGCCGGGCTTTCAGGCTGAATGGGAACAATCCGGGGCCGCTTGGCCAACGCGCTCTTGACCTCAGAGCGATGCTTCCTGCTAATCGCCTAAAGGCGTGTGACGCAAGTAAGGGAGGCGTGCGATGGGCTGGATGAAGGACGAGACCGGGCTGGGGCGGACGGCGGCGAATTTCGTGCCGCTCACACCGTTGTCGCACCTGAAGCGGGCCGCCCATGTCTTTCCCGACCGCGAGGCGGTGGTCTATCACGGTCACCGCAAGACCTATGCCGAGTATCACGCGCGCGTCTCGCAGCTTGCCTCGGCGCTGGTGAATATCGGGGTCGAGCCGGGCGATGTGGTCGCCAGCATCCTGCCCAACATCCCCGCCCATTGCGAGGCGCATTTCGGCGTGCCAGCGGCGGGGGCGGTGCTCAACGCGATCAACACGCGGCTCGAAGCCGACACCATCGCCTATATCCTCGATCACGGCGAGGCGCGGGTGGTGCTGTGCGACACGCAGTTCCTGCCGACCCTCAGTGCGGCGATCGAGATCATGGAACGGCCCGCCCCCGCGATCATCGAGGTGCCCGATGACGGCGCGGGGGTGCACGCGCATTCCGATTACATGAGCTACGAGGAATTTCTCGCCACCGGCGACCCGGAGTTTTCCTGGATCATGCCCGAGGACGAGTGGGAGAGCCTCGCGCTCAACTATACCTCGGGGACCACCGGGCGGCCAAAGGGCGTGGTCTGTCACCATCGTGGCGCCTATCTGATGACGATGGGCACGGTGGTGAGCTGGCAATTGCCGCGCTATCCCAAGTACCTGACCATCGTGCCGCTGTTTCACTGCAACAACTGGAACCATGTCTGGCTGATGCCGATGCTGGGCGGCACCGTGGTGTGCTGCCGCGACATCAACGCCCGAGCCATCTATGACGCCATCGCCGACGAGGGGGTGACGCATTTCGGCGGCGCGCCCATCGTGCTCAACATGATCGTCAACGCCCGCGACGACGAGCGGCGTGACTTCGACCACGTGGTGGACGTGTTCACCGCCGGTGCCCCGCCGCCCGCCGCGACACTGGCGGCGATAGAGCCGCTGGGCTTTACCGTGACGCAGGTCTATGGCCTGACCGAGACTTATGGCCATGTCACCGAGTGCCTGTGGCAGCACGGCTGGGACGGTCTGTCCGACGAGGAGCGCTATGCCATCAAGGCGCGCACCGGCATCCTCATGCCGATGATGGAGGACATCACGGCGATGGACCCCGAGACGATGGAGCAGATCCCGATGGACGGCGAGAGCCTCGGCGAGATCATGATTCGCGGCAACAGCGTGATGAAAGGGTACCTGAAGAACCCCGAGGCCACCGAGAAGGCGTTTGCGGGCGGGTATTTTCATTCCGGCGACATCGCGTTCCAGCATCCCGACGGCTATCTCAAGATCGCCGACCGCGCCAAGGACATCATCATCTCGGGCGGCGAGAATATCAGCTCCGTCGAGGTGGAGGGCGTGCTGATGCGGCACCCGGCAGTGCTGCTGTGTGCCGTGGTGGCGAAACCCGACGACAAGTGGGGCGAGGTGCCCTGCGCCTTTGTCGAGCTGAAGGACGGGGCCGAAGTTGGCGAGGCTGACCTCATCGCGTTCTCCCGCGAGCGGCTGGCCGGGTTCAAGACGCCCAAGGCGGTGATCTTTCAGGAACTGCCCAAGACCTCGACCGGCAAGATACAGAAATTCGAGTTGCGCCAGATCGCCAAGGGGATGTGAGGGGTTCCCGCCGGTGCTCGGCACCTTGGTGCCGGGCGCTGGCGACCCATAATCGACAAGAGGGCCGTATCACACCGACGCCGTGTCCAGCACCTCGGCCACCAGCGGATTGGGGAATCGGCGGCGCAGCGTCACTGCGAGAAACCGCTCGGTGATCCCTTCCAGCCGTGCGCGCTCCACCAGCATCCCCGAGGCCAGCTCGTCCTGCACCACAATGGGCGGGATCACGGCAAGGCTGGTACCGCTGCGCGCCAACAGGCGCAGCATCGCCATGTCGTCTGCCTCGGCGGCGATGCGGGGCACCACGCCCAGCCGGTCCAACAGCGCGTCAAACGCCGCCCGCAGCGCCGATTCGGGCGTGGGCAGGATCAACGGCTCGCTTGCCAGCATCCCGGCCACATCCTGCGCCGCGTCCGCACCGGGGGGCGTGCCGACGAGGCTGACGGGCTGTTCCGAGATCGCATGTACGAGATAGGGGCTGCCCGCGTCCCGCGCGGGCACGAGGTTGGTGAGCACGATGTCCAGCGTCAGCGCCTCCAGACCGCGCAAAAGGTCGCCCTGCGCGCCCGAGCGCAGCACCACCTCGACATCGGCTCGCCCGATCAGCGGACCGACAAAACCGATCTGGAAATTGCGCGACAGGGTCGACAGTGCCCCCACCCGCAGCACCCGGCGCGAGCCGGGGGCCTGCGCCAGCGTAGCGGTCAGGTCGTCGGCGGTGCGAAAGATCGCCTCGGCATGATCGAGCGCGATGCGGCCCGCCTCGGTAAGGACGAGGCCGCGCCCGCGGCGCTCGAACAGGTCGTGCCCGAGCGCCGCCTCGAGCGTGCGCAACTGCGTGGACAGCGCGGATTGCGACAGGTTGAGGCCGCGCGCGGCGCCGGTCAGCGTGCCGTCGCGGGCGACGGCGCGGAACAGGCGGAGATGATGAAGGTTCAGTTGGGCCATTGTTCTATTTTATCTAACATTAATGACCATAATATGTAATTTTCTAGAAGACGCGCAAGCCGTATCTCCTCCTGCAAACCTCTGGAACAGGAGACGCAAGATATGGACCTGCCCCCTCTGAGCCTCTTCACACCCCTTATTTTGCTGGCCGTTTCGGCGCTTGCCATCGCCCGGCCCGGTCGCCGTCCGCGGGCCCTGCCGCGGCTGGCGGAGGGGGCCGCGCTGGCCGCGTTGGTCGTTGGCGTTGCGGGGCTGGCGCAACTCGTGATTGCCGGTCCGGTCACGCTGGCGGGCCTTGTGCGGCTCGACGCGGTGAGCGCGACGATGGTGGTGCTGGTCTCGTTCGTCGGCTGGGTGGTGGTGCGCTACACGCGCAGCTACCTCGACGGTGAGGCGCGCGAGGGGGCGTTTCACGGGCTGCTGCTGGCCGCGTTGGCGGCGGTGAACTTGCAGGTTCAGGCCGCGAACCTCGCGGTTCTGGCCGCCGGTTTCACGGCCACTGGCCTGGCCATCCGGCAGCTTTTGCTGTTCTACCCCGAGCGCGCCGAGGCGCGGCGCGCGGCGGCCAAGTTCACCCTCGTGTGGGGCGCGGGCGATGCGGCGCTGATCCTCGCCGCAGCCCTCCTGTGGCAAGCCTTTGGCACCATCGGGATCGCGGAGATTGCGCAGGCGGCGGGCGCGGGCCTGCCGCTCGCCGCCAAGCTCGCGGTGGCGTTGCTGGTGATTGCGGCGGCGCTCAAGACCGCGGCCTTTCCGCTGCACGGCTGGCTCACCGAGGTGATGGAGGCCCCAACTCCGGTCTCGGCGCTCTTGCACGCGGGCATCATCAACGGCGGCGGGCTGCTGCTCATCCGGTTGGCCGAGGTGGTGCAGGCAAGCCCCGGCGCGATGGCCGCGCTGGTGATGCTGGGTGGCTTCACCGCGATTTTCGGCGCGGCGGTGATGCTGACCCAATCGGCGGTCAAGACCGCGCTGGCGTGGTCCACGGTGGCGCAGATGGGCTTCATGCTGCTGCAATGCGGGCTTGGCCTGTGGGCGCTGGCGATGCTGCATATCGTGGCGCACTCGCTCTACAAGGCGCACGCGTTCCTCGCCTCGGGCGGGGCGGTGCGGGCGGTGCTGTCGGTGCGGCGTCCGGGGCCGGTGGCGGTGCCGGGGCTGTCGGCGGTGGCACGGTCCTTCGCGCTGGCACTGGTGCTCTACGCGGTGGTGGCCACCGGCTTTGGCCTCATCGCGGGGCCGAAATCGGCGCAGGCGCTGGCGCTGGGGGCGATACTGATCTTCGGGGTGGCCTATCTGGTGGCGCAAGGCCTGGCCGATGCCGCACCGCGAGCGCTGACATGGCACACGGCGCGCGCCTCGCTGGCGGCGGCGGTGGCCTATTTCGGCTTTCACGTCCTGTCGGGGGTGCTCTGGGGCACGCATCTGCCCGTGCCGCCCCCGCCGGGGCCGCTGGAGTGGGGCCTCATCGTGCTGGCGCTGGGCTCGTTCGGGCTGGTGGCGGTGGCACAGGCGCTGTTCCCGCTCTGGGCGCACCACCCCTCGACCGCCGGGCTGCGGGTGCACCTGGCCAACGGGCTTTACCTCAACGCCGTTCTCGATCGCCTGATTGGCGGGCTGAAAACCGTGAAATCCAACTGACAGGGCAGGAGTAGAGACAGATGTTCCTCAAGCATACACAGATCGCCGCCGACCGGGTCTCGGGCCTGCTGACAAGCGCCGAGGCCGCGGCAAAGGCCATCCCGCCCGCATTCCCGCTGGACGCGACCGTGGCGGTCAACCCGTTCCTCGGGCAGGCGCAGGAAGACCTTGCCACCGCATCCGCACGGCTGGCGCGGGTGGCGGGGGTGCGCCTCTCCCGCCCGCGCGCCGAGTATGCCGCGAAAGTGGAGGCGGGCGAGATCACCGATGACGACCTCGCCGCCGCGCTCTTTGCAAATTCGTCACCGCTTAAACCCGCCGATCTGGCGTTGTTGAAGGCGAAGCTTGCCACGGAAAGCCCCGAGCCGCAGGCCCTGCCCACGGTGGCGGAGCTGGCGGCACAGGCCACCGGCACCGACTGGCCCGCCGTGATCGCACGCAGCTTCGGGCTGTGGGCGGCGGGGCATTTCGACCGGGGGCAGGCGCTGTGGACGCCCGCGCCGGGGCGCGGGGCCTTTGCCGCGTGGCGCGAATGGGCGACCCATGACCTGACACCGGAGATCGCGGGCCTCACCGGCTTTTGCGCGCATGTCGCCGCCGCGCCGGACACGGCGGAGCGGGCGATCCTGCGCGCCGCCGAGCGGCTGGGCCTGACGGAAGCGGCGGCCGGGACGGCCTTTCACCGGCTGTTGATGGATCTGGGCGGTTGGGCGCAGCACGCGCGCTGGTTGCTGTGGCAGGCCGAGATGGCGGGCGAGAGCGACACCACCATCACCGACTTGCTGGCGATCCGCATGATCTGGGAGGAGGCACTCATCGACCATGCGCCGCAGGTCGAAGGCGACTGGCAGGACGTGGTGGCCACCCATGCCGAACCGGTGACCGTGACGCCCGATCAAGCGATTGACGCGATCCTTCAGGACGCCGCCGAGCGCGCCTATCAGCGCCACCTGTCGGCGGCCCTGACCGGGGCCACGGTGCAGGATGCACGCCCGGCGCTGCAGGCTGCGTTCTGCATCGATGTGCGCTCGGAGGTGTTCCGCCGCGCGCTCGAGGCGCAGAGCGGCGGGATCGAGACCATCGGGTTTGCCGGGTTCTTCGGCCTGCCGGTGGCGCACAAACCGCAGGGCACCGACATGGCGCAGGCGCATCTGCCGGTGCTGCTCAAACCGGCGCTGACCTCGTGCAGCCACGACGGCGACGAGGTCGAGCAGGCGGCGCGCATCGCAGCCCGCGCGGTGCGGGCCTGGGGCCGGTTCCGGCAGGCGGCGGTGTCGTCCTTTGCCTTTGTCGAGGCGGCAGGCCCGGCCTATGGCTGGAAGCTGGTGCGCGATGCACTGGGCTTGGGGGCGGAGCGCCCCGCACCCGACCCCGCCCCACGGATCGAGGGCGGCCTGGGCGCCGCTCAGAAGGCCGGGACGGCGGCAATGGTGCTGCGCGCGATGAGCCTGACCACGGGGCACGCGCGGCTGGTGCTGCTCCTCGGTCACGGGGCACAGGTGACCAACAACCCGCACGAGAGCGCCTATCATTGCGGCGCCTGCGGGGGGCAGACCGGCGAGGTCTCGGCGCGGCTCCTGGCCGCGTTGCTCAACGATCCCGAGACGCGGGCGGGCCTGCCCGAGCACGGCATCGACCTGCCACGTGACACGTTGTTCATGGCCGGGCTACACGACACCACCACCGACAGGGTCACGCTCTACGAGGACGCCCCCGTCCCGGACCATGAAGCCGACATTGCGCAGGCGCGGGCGTGGCTCAATGCGGCGGGGGGCGTGGCGCGGGCGGAGCGGGCGGGCCGTCTACCCGGCGCGCGGGCCGACACGGTGGCGCGGCGTGCGCTGGACTGGGCCGAGTTGCGCCCGGAATGGGGCCTGGCGGGCTGCGCCGCCTTTGTCGCCGCGCCGCGCGGGGTGACCGCCGGGGCCGATCTGGGCGGGCGCGCCTTCCTCCACAGCTATGACTGGCGGGCGGATGCGGGTTTTGGCACGCTGGAGCTGATCCTCACTGCGCCGGTGGTGGTGGCAAGCTGGATCAGCCTGCAATATTACGGCTCGACCGTGGCGCCGGTGGTCTTTGGCGGCGGCAACAAGCGCATCCACAACGTGGTGGGCGGGATCGGTGTGGTGCAGGGAAATGGCGGCATCCTGCGCCCCGGCCTGCCGTGGCAGGCCGTCCATGACGGCGAGCGCGCGGTACACGAGCCGCTGCGCCTGTCGGTGATGATAGAGGCCCCGCGCGAGGCGATCGCGGATGTGCTGACGCGGCACGCGGAGGTGCGGGCGCTGTTTGACAACGGCTGGCTGCACCTGTTGGCACTGGAGGAGGGCCGGGTGGCCGCGCGTTACCGGCCCGGGCTTGAGTGGGAGGCAGCTCTGCGCAAGACTGCGGCCTGAACCCGCTCAGCCGGTGCGGTCCTCAAGGATCATGTCGGAGGCCTTTTCGCCGATCATGATGGCGGGGGCGTTGGTGTTGCCCGAGACGATCTCGGGCATGATCGAGCAATCGGCGACGCGCAGCCCGGTGATGCCGTGCACACGCAGCCGGGCATCGACCACCGCGTCGCCACCCGACCCCATCTTGCAGGTGCCGGTGGGGTGGTAAATCGTGGTGGAATAGTTGCGCGCCCAATCGAGCGTGCCCTCGTAATCGTCCAGATCGAGCGCGGCGTCGGGGCGGAACTCCTCGGATATCTTGGAGTTGAGCGGCGCGTGGCGGGCGATACGGCGGGCGATCTTGACGCCCTCGACGATGGTCCGGCAGTCGGTTTCGGTCGAGAGGTAGTTGGGGTGGATTTTCGGGTAGGTGGCCGGGTCGGCAGAGGCGAGGCGGATCTCGCCCCGGCTCTCTGGCCGCAGCTGGCAGACCGACATGGTGAAGGCGGAGAAGGGATGCGGCCCCTCGCCGGGGCTGTCGGCGGACCAGGGCTGCACGTGGAACTGGATATCGGGTGTTTCCACATGGTCGCCGGTGCGCATGAAGCCGGTGGCAAGGCTGGCGGCCATGGCCATCGGCCCGGCGCGGAACATCGCGTATTTCAATGCGATCCGCGCCTGGTTCCATAGGCTGCGCACCTCGTCGTTGAGGGTGGGTTCGTTGCACTTGAACACCAGCCGCGCCTGCAGGTGATCCTGCATGTTGCGGCCGACGCCGGGCATATTGCGCAGCACCTCGATGCCGTGTTCTTGCAGGTGCGCCGCCTCGCCCAGACCCGAGAGCATCATCAGGTGCGGTGAGCCGATGGCACCTGACGACAGGATCACCTCCCGTCCTGCCCTGACCACATGCTCCACCCCTGCGCGGTCGCGGTAGACCACGCCGGTGGCGCGGGTGCCGTCGAAGGTGATGCGGCTGGCCTGCGCGCGGGTCAGGATGGTCAGGTTCTCGCGTTTGCGCACAGGGTTTAGGAACGCCACAGCGGCGGAGCAGCGCCGCCCTTTGCGCGCGGTGAGCTGGAAGTATCCCACGCCCTCTTGGCGAGCGCCGTTGTAATCGGGATTGAAGGGATAGCCCGCCTCCTGGGCGGCGGCCACCCATGCGTCGCAGATGGGCCGTTGCAGGCGCATGTTGGACACCGAGAGCGACCCCTGGTCGCCGTGATAATCGTCGGCGCCGCGTTCCTGCCGCTCTGAGCGCTTGAACAGCGGCAGCACGTCGTCCCAACCCCATCCGGGATTTCCCATCTGCGCCCAGCGGTCGTAATCCTGCGGCTGGCCGCGCACGTAGAGCAACCCGTTGAGCGAGGAGGAGCCGCCAAGCACCTTGCCGCGCGGCCAGTCGAGGGCGCGCCCGTTCAGCCCCGGGTCGGGCTCGGTCCGGTAGCACCAGTCGACCGAGGGGTTGTGCATGGTCTTGAAATAGCCAACCGGAATGTGGATCCACGGGTTCCAGTCGCGCCCGCCCGCCTCCATCAGGATGACCTTGATCTTCGGGTCGGCGGAAAGCCGATTCGCTAGCACGCACCCGGCAGACCCTGCCCCGACGATCACGTAATCCGCTGATAATTCCGACATTTTCGACCGACCTTTGCACAAATTATGTGCGGAAAAGATTTTCCTTGCCAGAACGAGCATATGTCTATCAATATTGAGACTGCAAGTATCATTATTGCAAAATCAGGGAGGACGTCATGAAAGTATCGAAAGCGCTCAGCGGGATTTCCCGCCGAGATCTGTTTCGCCTGACCGGCCAGTTTGGCCTGTCATCCGTGGTGATGGGCGCGGGCGCGCTGACCGGGGCGGTCAGCCTGCCCTCGCTCGCGCGGGCCGCAGAGAGCACCTATGACAAGCGTTTCGCGAAGGAGCCAAAGCACACGCTGAAGCTGGGCGCCGCAGGCTTCAACGCGCGCAACCTGCTGATCGAGCGCGCCGGCGTTCTGGAATTCGCCCGCGACCTTGAGGAGCGGACCGAGGGCGAGATCCGGGTGGAGTTCATCGGTGACAACCAGATCTGCGGACAGCTCAACTGCGTGGAGAAGACGCAGACCGGCGTGATCGACATGTATGCCGCCTCTACGCAGAACTCGGCCGGTGGCGCGCCGTATCTCAACGTGCTCGATTATGCCTACATGTTTCCGAGCCGGGCCTCGCAGTATCATTTCCTCTACAGTCCCGAATCGCAGCGCATCCTGCGCGAGCCGCTGGAAAAGCGGCACGGGCTGAAATTCCTGTTCTCGCATTGCGAGTTGCGCGGTATCCAGCTTGGCAACAACTTTGCCGAGAAGCCCACGGTGACCAAGCTCGAAGAACTGTTCGGCACCAAGAACCGCGTCACCGGTACGCAGCTTGGCCGCATCGCCATGCAGCTTCTCAACCTCAACCCGGTGCCGGTGGCCTGGGAAGAGACGCTTGACGGGCTCAAGCAGGGCCTCATCGACGGGGCCGAGACATGGGCATCGGCGG
Source organism: Roseovarius sp. A46 (assembly GCF_004126395.1). Taxonomy (NCBI): domain Bacteria; kingdom Pseudomonadati; phylum Pseudomonadota; class Alphaproteobacteria; order Rhodobacterales; family Roseobacteraceae; genus Roseovarius; species Roseovarius sp. A46. The sequence goes on from NZ_PVWS01000001.1 coordinate 106,599, forward strand.
TGGCCTATGCCAACATGTCACCGGTGGTGAGCCAGTCGGTCGATCTCAAGTTCTTCTGCGGGACCGAGCATACGTCGATGTCGGCGCGCGTCTTCGACGCGATGGAGCCGCATCTGCAAGAGGCGATCATGGAATCGGCCTACCTTGCGCAGGTGCATGTGCAGGCGGCGAACGAGGCGGCGCTGGTCAAGACCGTCGGTTTCTCGGACCCGCAGCTTCCCGGCACGATCTTTGCCGAGCACGGCGTGCGGCCCGCCTTCCTCGCCGACGATCAGATCAAGATGGCCGAGGAGATGTGCTCGCCCGAGTTCAACCCCGAGCCGTGGGCGCAGTGGCGCGAGCGGCTCAACGGCTGGGCGGGTGGCATCGACACCTACCAGGAGATTTATGACGTGGCGCGCGAGATCCCCAGGGATACGCTGCCCGAGAATGTCGAGCCGCGCCGCTGGTGGCGCGCGGCGTGATCGCCTAGCATCGTGCCGGGCCGCACGCGCGGCCCGGCACCCCAAGCCGCCGATACGTGCGGCCACGACATACGGCAACCCAAGGGGAGGAGTGGGCATGACCGGCTGGTTTCAGGGCATGGGAGAAATCCTGAGTGCCCTCGCCTCGGGCGATTCATGGATGTTGAGCGAAGCGATGCGCGCCCCGGCGGTCTGGCCGCTGGGGTTGATGGCGATGCTGGCGCTGGCGCTGGCGTTTCTCGTCCTTTACCGCGTTGTGCCGTGGACCGAGCGTAACCTCGAACAGTCGCTGATGGTTGTCTCCTACCTTGCCATCGGCGGGATCATCTTTGTCGAAGTGTTCCGCCGCTTCGTGCTATCACAGCAGGCGCCGTGGTCCACCACGCTGCCGCCCTTCCTGTTTCTCATCATGACGTGGTTCGGGTGCAGCTTTAACGTCAAGCTGCGCACGCATCTGGCATTCGCCGAGTTCCGCATGGCCATGCCGCGCGCCGGACAGATGGCGTGCCTGGTGCTGGATGCGCTGTTGTGGATCGGGTTTTCCTGGGTCGTGGTTGTCACCTCGACCAAGGTGGCCGCCAATTCCGCCGCGAATTTCCAGATCATGCTGGGCACGGACAACGTGATGCAGTGGTGGTTCCTGCTATCGGTGCCGCTGGCGTTCACCACGCTGGTGGCGCGGGTGATCGAGAACCTGCTCAGTGACATCGCCAATTTCCGCCAGGGTGACACGCTCATCACCCAGGCCGTGATCGGAGGCGACTGACATGACCGACCCATCGACGCTTGTCACGCTCATCTCCATCGGGGTGACGCTACTGTTCATGCTGGGCGTGCCGGTCTTTCTGGTGATCGGCTACTGGGTAATCGGCGTGTCCTTCGTCCTTGGCATGCCGTTGCAGAATATCGGCGGGGCGCTGGCGGATGTGTTCACCGACGGTTTTGCCCTGCTGGCGATGCCGCTGTTCATCCTGACGGGAGACCTGATCAACCGCTCGGGGATCGCGCGCAGGCTCAGTGATTTTGCCTATGCCTGCCTGGGCTGGATACGCGGCGGGCTGTCGATGGCGAGCTTGGGGGCCTGCGGACTCTTTGCCGCGATTTCGGGCTCCAACTCGGCCACGACGGCGACGATCGGTTCGATGCTGCATCCCGAGATGGTCAAGGGCGGCTATGACGAGCGGTTCTCGGCGGCGACAGCGGCGGCGGGCGGCACGGTGGGGATCATCATCCCGCCCTCGATCATCTTTATCGTCTATGGCTTCCTGCTAAACTTGCCCATCTCGGAGCTGTTTGTCGCCGGCATCCTGCCCGGCGCGTTGATGGTGGGCGCGATGATGTTTGCCGCGTTCCTGATCTGCTGGAGCAACAAGTGGGGGTTTCTCATTCCGCTGAGCCCGATGCGGGTGATCAAGACAGCCATCGGTGCGTGGCTCGGGTTCTTTGCCATCGGGCTGGTGCTCTGGGGTATCTACACTGGCAAGTTCTCGCCCACCGAGGCGGCGGGGGTAACAGTGGGATTCTGCGTGATCGTGGGCTTTGTCAGCCTGCCGCTCTACCGGATCATGGGTGGTGCCAAGGGGCGTGACGTAAACGAGAAGCGCGTCTCGGAGATGCTCGTGGTCGAGGGGTTCAGCCCGCTGGAACTGCCGTCGATCACCATGCGGTCAGCGCAGATCACCGGCATTCTCGCGCCGCTCATCGCCGTGTCGGTGGTGATGCAGCAGATCATGTCAGTGCTGGGCGCGCAGGAGGTGATTGGCGGTTTCGTGACGTCGATGGGCGGTTATTACGCGGTGTTGTTCACCTCTATGGCAATCGTTTTCGTCTGCGGCATGGTGCTGGAAAGCCTGCCGGTGACGATCATCCTCGCCCCGATCCTTGCGCCCATCGCGCATGAGGTGGGCGTGGAGCCGGTGCAATTCGCGGTGATCTTCCTCGTGGGGGCCTCTATCGGTTTCATCACGCCGCCCTACGGGCTCAACCTCTATGTCGCATCTGGTGTGACTGGCGTTCCCTATTTCCGGCTTTTGCGTTACACGGTGCCGTATCTTGTGGCACTGCTGGCGGTCTGGTTCATCGTCGCACTGGTGCCGCCGCTTTCGACGGCGCTCTTGCCGAACCGATAACGGTGGGGTTTGCATGGACGGGGACAGCACGGGAACGATCCCGACCAACCTGCGCCTGCTCCTGGTGATCGAAGAGATCGCCCGGGCGGGCGTGCCGGTCACACCCACCGAGGTCAACGCCGCCATCGGCCTGCCCAAGCCCACCATCCACCGCCTGTTTGCCACGCTGGAGGAGGAGGGATTCCTGCAACGCGACATGGACGGGCGGACCTATTCGCCGGGCCCGCGTCTGCGCAAGCTGGCAGGCGGTATCCTGTCATCGCTGCGCATCCGCACGGCGCGGCAGGCGATCCTGAAGCGGGTGAGCAGCGAGATTGGCGAGACCTGCAACATCGCCCTGCCGGACCGCGACGCAATGATCTATCTCGAACGGGTCGAAACGCAATGGCCGTTGCGCATCCAGTTGCCCATCGGGACGCGGGTGCCATTCTACTGCACGGCGAGCGGCAAGATGTACCTGTCGTCGCTGGCGCGACCGCACCTGATGAAATACCTCTCGGCGACCGATCTGGAGGCGCGCACGCCCAACACCTTGACCGATCCAGATGCGCTGATGGCTGAGATCAGCCAAGTCCGGGCGCAGGGCTATTCGCTCGACCGCGAGGAATTCATGCGCGACATGATCGCGCTCGCCGTGCCGATCCTCGACGTCAACGACCGGCTGATGGCGACTCTGGCCTTTCACGCGCCCACGCAACGCTTTGATATCGCGCGGGCGCTGGAGTATCTGCCGTCGATGCGCGAGGCAGCGGCGGATTTGTCGAGCCTCGTGTCGGAGGGCGAAGGGGGCTGAGCCTTACCGCCCCTTCCAGACCGGGTCGCGCTTCTCGGCAAAGGCATTCTGACCCTCGAGCAGGTCCTCGCTTCCATAGAGCCTGTCCACGGTGGCGAATTGGCGCCGCGTTACCCGGTTTAGCGCATCCTGAAAGCGCATCGCCTCGGCCTCGCGCACGATCTCCTTGATGGCGGCGTAGACGAGCGGCGGGCCGCTTTCGAGGTGCCGCGCCAGTTCCCATGTCCGCTCCAGCAGGTCGTGGGGCGCGCAGACCTCGCGCAGCAGGCCCCAGTGCAGGGCTTCCTCGGCGTCGAACCAGCGCCCGGTCAGCAGCAGGTCCATCGCGACGTGGTAGGGGATGCGCTTGGGCAGCTTGATCGAGGCGGCATCGGCTACCGTGCCAGAGCGGATTTCGGGCAGGGCAAAGCGCGCGGTGTCGGCGGCGAGGATCAAATCGCAGGACAGCGCCAGTTCCAGCCCGCCGCCGCAGCAGATGCCGTTCACCGCGCAGATCACCGGCTTGTTAAGGTGCGGCAATTCCTGCAATCCGCCGAACCCGCCGACACCGTAATCGCCGTCTACCGCGTCGCCCCCGGCGGCGGCCTTGAGATCCCAGCCGGGGCAGAAGAATTTCTCGCCCGCCGCGCGCAGGATCGCCACGCGCAGGGCGTCATCGTCCCGGAAGGCGCGGAACACTTCGCCCATGATGCGGCTTGTCGCCAGGTCGATGGCGTTGGCGTTCGGTCGGTCGAGCGTCACCTCGAGCACCGCCCCTTCGATCCGCGTCCGGATCGGCCCTTCGGTCAGCATGTCCATCATGTCTCCTCCCGGATGAATGCGTCCGCCGCCACCGCGCCTTTGCTGCACAGGATCAGCGGGTTGACTTCGATTTCGGCGATGTTTGGGTCGCTCTCCATCATGTCCTGAAGCGCCAGTGCCACGGCCCCCGCCGCGACGGTATCGGCGCGCGGCCCCCCGCGCCAGCCGTCGAGCAGTGGCCAGAGCCGCAGGCCACGCAGCGCGGCGGCGATGTCCCCGGCGGTGACCGGGCAGACGAGCGTCACGGTGTCGGCCAGAAGCTCGGCCGCCACGCCGCCCAAGCCCAGCGTCAGCGTCGCGCCATAGACCGGGTCGCGGCGCAGGCCCACCAGCATCTCGGCCACGCCGCCGGTCACCATCTCTTCGAGCAGGTAGCCGGTGACGCCCGGCATATCGACCTCGCGCGCCGGATCGGTCACGCCGAGCCGTACGGCCCCGACCTCGGTCTTGTGGGCAAGGCCCAGGCCCTTGAGCGCGAAGGGCGGCGCGAGCCTTGCACCGCCTGGATCGAGTGCCGCGAGTGAAGGCGCGGTGATGCCGCGTGGCGCCGCCACTCCTGCCGCCGAGAGTCGCGCCTTGGCCGCCGCCTCGTCGAGCAGGCGCGGCTCCGCCCCCGAGCGCACCGGCCAAGGCCGCCAGCCCGGGCGCACGGATGGAAGGCACGCCGCCGAAAGCGCCGCGAGCGCGGTATCGAGCCCCATCAGCGGCACCACCCCGCGCCCCAGCATGGCGATGGCGCGCGGCTCGTCGAAATTCTCGGGCAGCGAGGCCACGGGGAAGGCGGGCAGGCCGGTCGCCGCCTGCGCCGCCTCGATGGCGTCGAGCGCGGGCTGAAAGCTCGCCGGGTCGCAGCGGTCGGGGCGCGGCGGGTCGATGATGAAAAGCCCGGCGTCGTAGTCGCCGAGCATGGTGGCAAAGACGTCGGTGGTGCGGGCCACGTCGCCCCAGATGAAGGTGTGGTAGTCGAGCGGATTCGCCACGCGCACCAGCGGCCCGAGCGACTCGGAAAGGCGTGTCGCCGTCGCAGGTGCGGGCGGTTCGAAATGCAGGCCGTGGCGCGGCGCGAGATCGGCCACGAGCCCTGCCTCGCCGCCCGAGCTCGACACCGAGCAGAACCGGGTGCCGGAAAGCCCCCCGTGAACATGCACGATCTTGAGCGTTTCCAGCAGCGCGTCGAGGCTTGCCACCTCGGCCACGCCGCATTGGCGCAGGAATGCGCCCGAAGCGGCGCCTTCGCCGGCGAGCGCGGCGGTGTGGCTCGCGGCAGCGTCTTGCGCGGATGGGGTCTTGCCGGATTTCAGAGCGATGATGGGCTTGCCTGCCGCGCGTGCCCGTTCGGCCATCGCGGCAAAACCCGGGGCGTCGCCCACCCCCTCGATATAAAGGCCGAGCGCGGTCACGCGCGGGTCGTCGAGCATGGCGAGGGCGAGGTCGCTCAGCCCCACCTGTGCGGCATTGCCGAGGCAGGCGACATAGGCGATGGGCAGGCCGCGCGCCTGCATGGTGAGGTTGATCGCGATGTTGGAGGATTGGCTGAGGATCGCCACGCCCGTCTCGACCCGCCGCCCGCCATGCTGATCGGGCCACAGGAGCGCGCCGTCGAGGTAGTTGATGAAGCCGTAGCAATTGGGGCCGAGCACGGCCATCGGCCCGGCAGCCTCGACGAGCGCGGCTTGCAGACCGTCCTCGCCCGCCTCGCGCCAGCCAGAGGCGAAACAGACCGCCCCGCCCGCGTCCAGACCTGCGAGTGTGGCCACCGTCTCGACCGTGGCGTGGCGGTTGATGCCGAGAAAGGTGGCGTCGGGCGCGGCGGGCAGGGCGGCGAGGCTCGGGTAGCAGGGTCGCCCGCCGATTTCGGCCCGTGTCGGGTGCACCGGCCAGACTTCGCCCGAAAACCCCATCCGGTCGCATTGCGCGATCACGTTCGCCGCCCAGCCGGCGCCCATCACGGCGATGCTCCGGGGTCGCAGGAGGCGCGTCAGATCGCCCATCTCCCCTCCCTCAGCCGCCCAGCGGGCGGAGTAGCGCGCGGCTGATGATGTGGCGCTGGATCTCGGAGGTGCCTTCCCAGATGCGCTCGATCCGCGCGTCGCGCCAGATTCGCTCAAGCGGTAATTCGTCCATCAGGCCCATTCCACCGTGAATCTGGATCGCCTCGTCAGCGATCATCGCCAGCACCTCGGTCGCCTTGAGCTTGGCCATCGCCATGTCGGAATCGGTGACCGTGCCCTGGTCCGTCTTCCAACCCGCCCAGAGGGTGAGCAATTCGGCGGCCTTCAGTTCCGTCGCCATGTCGGCGAGCTTGAAGGACACGCCTTGGAACTTGCCGATCCGCTGTCCGAACTGGCGGCGCTCGGCGGCCCAGCCGAGGGACAGGGCCAGCGCGCGCTCGGCCCGCCCGAGGCTTGTGGCCGCGACCTGGAGACGGGTGGCCCCCAGCCATTCGTTGGCCACGTCGAAGCCCTTGTGCACCTCGCCCAGAACGTTGGCGTCGGGCACCCGGCAGCCGTCGAATTCGAGGATCGCGTTGGTATAGCCGCGATGCGAGACGGAGCGATAGCCGGGGCGGATCGTGAAACCGGGCGTGCCCTTGTCCACGAAGAACGCGGTGATGCGCTTGCGCTTGCCCCTTGGCGTGTCCTCCTCGCCGGTGGCCATGAAGGCGATGGTGAAACCCGCGATGTCGGCGTGGCTGATGAAATGCTTGGTGCCGTCGAGCACCCAGTCGCCGCCCACGCGGCGGGCGGTGGCGCGCATTCCGCGCAGGTCCGATCCGGCGTCGGGCTCGGTCATGGCGAGGCAATCCCACGTCTCACCGCGGATGCAGGGCATGAGATAGCGCTCGCGCTGTTCTGGCGTGCCCGCGAGCAGGATGTTGGAGGGGCGTGCCACGCAGGTCCAGTGCAGCGCGTAATTGGCGCGGCCAAGCTCTCGCTCGTAGAGCAGCCATGTCAGCGTATCGAGCCCGGCGCCGCCCACGTCCTCGGGCATGTTGGCGGCGTAGAGCCCGGCGGCCATCGCCTTTTTCTGAACCTCGGCCACGAGGTCCATCGGCAGGTGGCCGGTGCGCTCGATTTGGGCCTCGTGCGGGAACAGTTCGGCCTCGACAAAGGCGCGGGTGGTTTCGACGATCATGCGCTGTTCGTCGGTGAGGGCAAAGTCCATTGCGGTCACTCCCCTGCGCCTGCGCGGCGCGCGTCGTGATCGGCGATCACCCGTCCCGCGCCCCAGCCGTTTTCCTTCAGCACCCGCAAAAAGCCCACGAGGTTGCGGTCGCGGATACGCTCCAACTCGCGGATGGAATGGTGGCCCGATTGCGCATCCGATTGTCCGGCGATCAGGTCAACAAGGGCGTCGTCATACTCGGGCACGTCCATAAGCCGCGTCCACGGCTCTTGCAGGCAGGGGCCGAACTGACCGAGGAAATGGCGCATCCCGGCCTCGCCCCCGGCGATGCGGTAGGTCTCGAAGAGGCCCATCTGTGCCCAGCGCAGGCCAAAGCCCATGCGGATCGCGTCGTCGATTTCCTCGGTTGTGGCCACGCCATCGCGCACCAGCCACAGCGCCTCGCGCCAGACGGCCTCTAGCAGGCGGTCGGCGATATGGGCGTCGATCTCCTTGCGGACATGGAGGGGGAACATGCCGATTTCCTGCAATATCCCCTTGGCCGTCTCGATGACCTGCGGCGCGGTGGCGGGAGAGGGCACGAGTTCGACCAAGGGCAGCAGGTAGACCGGGTTGAACGGGTGCGCAACGAAGATCGAGGCCGGGTTGGCCGCCTCTTCCTGCAACACCGAGGGGCGATAGCCCGAGGTCGAGGAGCCGAGCGGCGCATCCGGCGCGGTCTTTTGTATCTCGGCATAGACCCGGTGCTTGAGCGCGATCCGCTCGGACACCGATTCCTGCACATAGGCCGCGCCCGCCACCGCCTCGGCAATGCTGTCGGCGAAGGTGAGGTGGCCCTCACCCGGCATCGGCAGGTCGAAAAGCGCGGGGAGTGCGGCGCGGGCATTGTCGAGCACTTCGCCGATCTTACGCGGGGTCTGCGGGTCGGGGTCGAACACCGCCACGTCCCAGCCCGCGAGCAGGAAGCGCGCGGCCCAGCCGCCACCGATGACGCCGCCGCCGATGATGGCCGCCTTGCGGGGTGCGCCGGTCACAGTGGTGCCCTCTTTTCCAGATACAGCCGCTCGCGCACCGCGTCGGGGCCGACCACGCGTGCGCCCATCGCCTCGACGATGCCTACCGCGCGCTCGACAAGCTGGGCGTTGGTGGCGAGCACACCGCGGTCGAGCATCAGGTTGTCCTCTAGCCCCACGCGCACGTTGCCCCCGGCCAGCACCGCCGCCGCAACATAGGGCATCTCGTTGCGCCCGAGGCCGAATGCCGACCAGTGCCAGCCTGCGGGCACGTTGTTCACCATCGCGAGGAAGGTGTTGAGATCGTCGGGCGCGCCCCACGGCACCCCCATGCAAAGCTGCACCAGCACCGGCTCGGGGATGATCCCATCGTCCACGAGCTGTTTCGCGAACCACAGGTGGCCGGTATCGAACGCCTCGATCTCGATCCGCGTGCCGGCGGCCACCATCCGTGCGGCCATGTCGCGCAGCATTCCCGGCGTGTTGACCATGACGTAATCGGCCTCGGCGAAATTCATCGTGCCGCAATCGAGCGTGCATATCTCGGGGCGACAGTCGACGACATGGGCCACCCGTTCCGCCGCGCCAGCCATGTCCGACGCGGCCGACATCCGGGCCATCGCCTCGGTGCCGTCGAACATCAGGTCGCCGCCCATCCCGGCGGTGAGGTTGAGCACCACGTCGGTGGCGCTGTCGCGGATGCGCTCTGTCACCTCGCGGAAAAGCGCGGGATCGCGCGAGGGCGCGCCGGTCTCGGGGTCGCGGACATGGCAGTGCACCACCGCCGCGCCGGCCTTTGCCGCGGCGATGGCGCTCTCGGCGATGGCCTCGGGCGAGCGGGGAACGTTGGGGCTGCGGTCTTGCGTGCCGCCCGATCCGGTCACGGCACAGGTGATGAACACCTCGCGATTCATGTTGAGTGGCATGGATTCCTCCTTGGCTGTCGCAAAGCCTAGCAGAGTTGCGGTGAGATGATTGACGATTTACGAAAGGAAGATGGCAAATTTCGAAACGATCTTTGCGCCCTCGCGCGCCACCCTCGACATCGCGGTGCTGGTCCTGCCGCGCGCCTCGATCCTCGAGGTGGCCTCGGTGCTCGATCCGATGCGCAACGCCAACCGGCAGATGCGGCGCGAGGCGTTCCGCTGGCGGGTGGTGACCCCCGACGGGGTGGCGGCGCCGCTGACCTGCGGGATCGAACTGCCCGCATCGGGGGCCTTTGCCGACGTTGCGGGGGCCGATCTTCTGATGGTGATCTCCGGCTACGATCAGGCCGAGGTGGCAACCCGGAGCCTGATTGCCGCGCTGCGCCGGATGGCCGGGCGGTTCGGCGTGATCGGCGGGATCGATGCGGGGCCGTGGATCATGGCGCGGGCCGGGCTGCTCGACGGGCACCGCGCCACCGTGCACTGGGAGGACCTGGAGGATTTCGCTGCCGCCTTTCCGGCAGTCGAGGTGGTGGCGGACCGCTACGTGCGCTCGGGCAACCGGCTGACGGCGGGCGGGGCGGTGCCCGCGGCGGACATGATGTTGCACCTCATCGGCGCGCGCTGCGGCCTCGGCGTGGCGGGGCAGGTGGCTGATTCGTTTCTCTATAATCAGTATTCCGATGCCACGCGCCCGCAACGCCCCGGTCTGGTCCCCGGCGCGCGCGACCGGCGGCTGTCAGAGGCGCTGACGATAATGGGGCAGGCGGTCGATGCGCCCTTGCCTGTCCCCCGGATTGCCGCGGCGCTCGGGGTCGGGACGCGGCGGCTGGAACAGATATTCCGAGACGGGCTCGGGATGGCACCTGCGGCCTGCTACCTGGATTTGCGGCTACAGGCGGCGCGACGGATGATGAGCGACACCGATCACCCGCTTCTGGAGATCGCCCTGCGCACAGGGTTCTCGGACAGGTCGAGCTTTTCGCGCGCCTATCGCCGCCGGTTCGGCCACGCCCCGCGCGAGGCACGCAGGTCCAGGGGTTGAGACGGGAGCGACCGGCACGGCTGGAAATCGCGCGACGCGCGGGCTATTGTCAATCTCCGCTCCAGCGCAAGGGACACGCCTCATGACCCGCTTTTCCGCCCCGATCGCCGAACAGATCTGGTCCATGAAGTACCGCTATGTTGCCGACGAGGGCGGCGATGCAAGCGTCGAGGACACGTGGCGGCGTGTTGCGCGGGCGCTGGCCGCGGTCGAGGCCGAACCGGATGTCTGGGAGGAGCGGTTCTATGCCGCGCTTGAGGACTTCAAGTTCCTGCCCGCGGGCCGGATCACCGCCGGGGCGGGCACCGGGCGCAAGGTGACGCTCTTCAATTGCTTCGTCATGGGCACCATCCCCGACGACATGGGCGGTATCTTCGATAACCTGCGCGAGGCGGCGCTGACCATGCAGCAGGGCGGCGGGATCGGCTATGATTTCTCGACGATCCGGCCCAGGGGCGCGGTGGTCAAGGGCGTGTCGGCGGATGCGAGCGGGCCGCTGTCGTTCATGGATGTGTGGGACGCGATGTGCCGCACGATCATGTCTGCGGGGAGCCGCCGGGGCGCGATGATGGCGACGATGCGCTGCGACCATCCCGATATCGAGGAATTCATCGCTGCCAAATCCGACGCGGCGCGGTTGCGCATGTTCAACCTGAGCGTTCTGGTGACCGATGCCTTCATGGACGCGGTCAAGGCCGACGGGCCGTGGGATTTACAATTCGGCGGCAAGGTCTATCACACGCTGCCTGCGCGCGACCTGTGGAACCGGATCATGCAGGCCACCTACGACTATGCCGAGCCCGGGGTGATCTTTATCGACCGGATCAACCAGGCGAATAACCTGAGCTATGTAGAGAATATCTCTGCGACCAATCCCTGCGGCGAACAGCCACTTCCGCCCTACGGCGCCTGCCTGCTGGGCTCGATCAACCTCGCACGGCTGGTGATTGACCCGTTCGGGCCGCGTGCGCGGCTTGACGCGGCCGCGCTCAAGGATCTGGTGCGCGTGGCGGTGCGGATGATGGACAACGTGGTGGACGTGTCGCAATTCCCGCTTGAGGCGCAGGCCGAGGAGGCGCGTGCCAAGCGCCGCATCGGGCTTGGGGTCACGGGGCTGGCGGATGCGCTTTTGATGCTGGGGCAGCGCTATGGCTCTGACAAGGCGGCGCGGCAGACCGAAATCTGGATGCACAAGATCGCCGTCGCCGCCTATCTCGCCTCGGTAGACCTCGCCCGGGAGAAGGGGGCGTTTCCGCTGTTTGATGCCGACAAGTACCTCGCGTCCGGCACCATGCGGGACATGGACGAGAGCGTGCGCGATGCGATCGCGAAACATGGCATCCGCAACGCGCTTCTGACCTCGGTCGCGCCGACGGGCACGATCAGCCTCTACGCAGGCAATGTCAGCAGCGGCATCGAGCCGGTATTCGCCTACAGTTATACCCGCAAGGTGCTGCAAAAGGATGGAAGCCGCACCGAGGAAGAGGTCGTCGATTACGCCGTGCAGATGTGGCGGGAGAAGATGGGTGATGCCCCGCTGCCCGAGCATTTCGTGAACGCGCAGGTGCTGGCACCCGAGGATCACGTGAAGATGCAGGCGGCGGCGCAGAAATGGGTGGATTCGAGCATCTCGAAAACCATCAACTGCCCCGCCGATATCTCCTTCGCGGCGTTCAAGGATGTCTACATGCAGGCCTGGGAGTCCGGCTGCAAGGGTTGCACAACCTACCGGCCCAACGAGGTGACGGGGTCCGTGCTGAGCGTGAGCGAGGCCGAGGACAAGGTGCCCGGGGAGGGCTCGGATCAGGCCCGGGGCGACTTTCCCGCCGAGGGCGGTGAAGTCGTTTACATGTCCGAGCCGCTCGACCGGCCCGCGGAGCTGGAGGGGGCGACCTACAAGCTCAAATGGCCCGACAGCAACCATGCGATCTATGTGACGGTGAACGATATCGTGCTGAACGGGCACCGGCGCCCCTTTGAAGTGTTCATCAATTCCAAGAACATGGAGCATTACGCCTGGACCGTGGCGTTGACGCGGATGATCTCGGCGGTATTCCGGCGCGGTGGCGACGTGTCCTTCGTGGTGGAGGAACTCAAGGCCGTGTTCGATCCGCGCGGCGGGGCGTGGATGCAGGGCAAGTACGTGCCCTCGATCCTCGCGGCGATCGGCGGCATTCTGGAGCGGCACATGGTGCAGATCGGATTTCTCGAGGGTGAGGGGCTGGGCCTCAAGTCCGATCCGACGGCGCAGGTCGTGGGGCTGGAAAATGTCCCGAGGGGCCCCGTCTGCCCGGCCTGCGGCAGCTACGAGATGCGCATGATCGAGGGCTGCATGACCTGCGCAAGCTGCGGGCACAGCAAGTGCCAATAGGCATGGAGCAGGTTCATGGTGCGATGACAGGCAAGCGTATGGGTCTGATACGCCTCGACTGACTTCGTGGATTCGTGCTGCGAACCCTTCATGCTCGGAGGTCTGCAGTAACGCATCTGCTAACCTCGCTTGCCGCTTATGCCGTTATTCGCACGAATGCGGGCTTTCCCGGTCACGGCCCGCTCCCCGACGGACATGACTCTGCCGGGCGGTGTGTCCGTCGCATCTTCCTTGCAATTTGTCCTCCATCGTGAAATCATATTCGTATATTTGCATTTAACGAACGGGGGGAGAGATGCGGATTACCAGACGCGAGCTCATGGTCGGGGGGCTGGCTGCGCTCTCCGGAGGCGTAGGGCTGCGGGCTTTCGCCGCCACTGACATGGAACTCGGCACCGCGCGCCTGACCACGCTCAGCGATGGCAATCTCGTGCTGCCGCTCGATTTCCTCATTGGCGATCTGCCGCGGGCGCAGGCCATCGAGGCGCTTGCGCAGCACGGTATCACCGGCGACACGCTCACCCCGCCCTGCAACGTTACCCTCTACCGCGACGGCACCAACACGGTGCTGTTCGACGCGGGCTCGGGCCATGCCTTCATGCCCAGCGCGGGCCGTCTTGCCGATGCGCTCGACGCCGCCGGGGTCTCCGCAGACGAGATCACCCACGTGCTGCTCACCCATGCCCATCCCGATCACCTCTGGGGCGTGCTCGACGATTTTGATGATCCGGTCTTCGTCAATGCCACCCACATGATCGGGCAGGCGGAGCTGGACTACTGGACCGATCCCGCCACCGTCGACACCATCGGTACAGCGCGCGCCAGCTTTGCCGTTGGCGCGGCACGGCGGCTCGAGGCGATCGCGGACCGGCTTGAGACCTTCACTGGCGGACAGGAGGTGCTGCCCGGAATCCTCGCCCACGATACGCCCGGCCACACGCCCGGCCATATCAGCTTCGAGGTCCGACAGGACAGCAAGGCGGTGATGGTGGTGGGGGACGCCATCGGCAACGGCCACCTTGCGCTGGCGCATCCCGACTGGGCCAGCGGCGCGGATCAGGATGCCGAACAAGGCATCGCCACGCGGGTGCGTCTGCTCGATCAGTTGGCCACCGACGGCATGGCGATGGTGGGCTTTCACCTGCCCGGCGGCGGGCTTGGCCGGGTGGAGCGCGCGGATGGCGCCTATCGCTTCGTGACGGAGGTGTGATCAGATGCGCAGTCTCTTCATAGCCGCCCTTTTCGCCGCCGCCCCCGCGCTTGCCAGCGAGGATATCGCCGACCAGTATCCCGGCTCGCTGCTCTATTCCAAACCGGTGGAGTTCATCCCCGGTGTCTGGTCCGCCATAGGCGCCACCGCGCCGCCCACTTACGAGAACGCGGGCCACAACAACAACCTGAGTTTCATCGTCACCGGCGACGGCGTCGTGGTCATCAATGGCGGTGCCTCCTACGGGCTGGCCAAGGCCCTGCACGACGAAATCAAGGTGATCACCGATCAACCCGTGACCCATGTCTTCAACGAGAACGGGCAGGGTCACGCGATGCTGGGCAATTCCTACTGGGTGGAACAGGGCGTACCGGTGATCGCCCACGAGGATGCGCTGCACGAGATCGAGCGCCACGGCGGCTCGTCGCTGGAGGCCGCGCGCCGCGTCACCAAGGAACGCGCCGAGGGGACCGAGGTGGTGATGCCCACCGAAACCTTTGCCGACGACTACCTGCTGGAGATGGGCGCGTATCGGATCGAGGCGCGTCACCTGGGCCCAGCCCACAGCCCCGGCGATATCGTGATCTGGCTGCCCGAACAGAGCCTCGTCATCTCCGGCGACATGGCGTTTCATGAGCGCATGCTGCCGATCTTTCCCGAGACGATCACGCGCGACTGGCTGGATACCTGGGATGCCGAGTTCGAGGCGCTAAACGCCACCTACGTAATCCCCGGACATGGCCACCCCACGAACATGGACCAGGTGCGCCGCTACACGAAGGGCTATCTCGAGTATCTGCGCGCGCGCATCGCCGAGCATCTCGATGCGGGCGGTGACCTCGCGGACGCCTATTACGTGGACCAGTCCCCCTACGCGCATCTCGACACGTTCGAGGAATTGGCCACCAAGAACGCGGGTCGCGTCTACGAGCAGATGGAATGGGAATGAGAGCGGTGCTCGGGCAGAGTATTTGAACCAGGAAAAAGCCGGGCAATCGCGTGAACCGGACCGGGTTTCGTCTTGGCAGCAATACCCCGGTGTGCCGTTTAACCCGGCGCTGCCCGCCGGGTGGGGCGCAGCATCAGCAGATGCGTGGCCATCGCGCCCAGCCACATCGCGGTGACCGCGACCCAGGCTGTCAGCGCAAAGATCGCACCGCCGGACATTCCCGCGCCCACGGCGCAGCCCCCCGCCAGCATCGAGCCGAACCCCATGAGCACCGCGCCCAGAAGATAGCGCTCCATCGGTGTGTCGGGTCCGAAGCGTTCGATCTTCCACTCGCGGGTGACAAGCGCCATCGAGGCGGCACCGACGAACACACCCGGCACCAACCCCACGCCAAAACCAAGGGGAAGCGAGGTGCTGTTGACCAGCCCCATCAGCGTGTCGGTGGAGGGACCGGTGAAGGTGACCGAGGAGATCGGGATCACCTCGAAAGAAGTCTGCGAGACCGCGTAGGTCGCGAGCCAGCCTAGTCCGATGGCCAATCCGACGCCCATCCCGGCCAGAACATGGCTCACCCGTACATGGCGCATCAGCGCCAGCATGACACTGGCCATCAGCGCCAGAGCGGCCAGCGTCGCCGCCGTGGCGTGCGTCAGGCCCAGATGCGCCAGCAGGTCGCGCGCCTCTCCGCCCGGAACCAGCCAGAGCCGCGCCAGCCCCTCGCGTGCGGGCGAGAGGGCCCCGCGCAGCGCCGATTGTGCCACGATTGTCAGGACCAGCCCGGTGATCAATGCGCGCAGGTTGCCCGTGGCGGAGAGCACCAGCAGGCGGCTTGCGCAGCCGCGCGCGAGGATCATGCCCGCGCCGAACATCAATCCGCCGATGACTGCCCCGGACATGCTACCGGTTGCGGCAAGCTGACGCGACTGGCTCACATCGAGAACCCCGGCCGCGATGGCCCCTTGAACGGAGAGTACCCCGGCGGAGAACGCGATGAGCCAGATGGATAGGCGCGGGCCGAGGTGGCGCTCGGCCACCTCGATTGTCGCTGCCCGCAGGCAGAAGCGCGAATGCTGTGCCGCGACCCCGAAGATCACGCCGACAAGCGCGCCGGCCATCGCCAGCACGGCCCCATCCCCGTAGGTGTCGATCAGTGTTTCCAGCATCGCGGGCCTTTCACATGGTCTTGCACGGGTTTGGCCTGCACGCGGCCTGCCTGCCTTGAGTCAGGTCAACCGGGCCGCCTGCGCGGCCCGGTCGGAGGCCTTATTCCAGCGCGTCTTGCACGATCTCGTCGAGAAATGCCTGCACCTTTTGCATCTCGCCCTCGGGGTAGGTTCGATAGCCCACCATCACCTCTCCCTCACGTTCCGCGACAAAGACGCCATAGGGGCAATGAGCGATGTTCATCGGGTCGGCCTCCATCACCTCGCGAGAGAGGGTGGCCGAGCAGAACAGGAAGATGTCCGCCGCTTCGAAGATCTTGACGTCGCTGCCCACATCCGTGCCGGTGCGGTTGAGCATGTCGCCGACATGGCTGGTGAGGTCGATCACCAGCCCTCGATCGAGGATGGCGCTTTCGACCGCGAATGTCGCATCGCCGAATGTGCCATTGAATGGATAGGTCACCGCCTCTTGCGCCATTGCGGGCAGCGCCATGAGGCCGAAAACCCCGGCCAGAATTGTCTGTTTCATTTCCTTTACTCCTTTATAAGACGGGCGTTCGCGCGCCGGTCAACTGAACATGTCCGTGGTGATCCCCGAGTACCAACCTACCGATTCCTCGTAGGTGGCCTTGCGCGTTGCGGCGTCTTCGCCGGTCTGCGAGATGAAACCGTCGACCTTGGCGATCTTTTCCTCGGTGGCCTCGTAGGTTGCCCCCACCTTGACGCCGTCATCCTCGGCGATGAGCGACCAGCAGGTATTGGTGAACTTGGCCGGGAACACCTTGGACCCCGTCAGCGCCCCGCGCACCGCCATTGCACAGACCTTGGCCTGTGAATTGGCGGCAAAGCCGGACTTGGGCATGTCGCCCTGAGCGGCGGCGTCGCCAAGCACGTGCACGTCCGGGTCGACCGTGGACGAGAGATCGGCGGCGTTGACCGGAGCCCAACGGCCATCGGTGACGCCCGCCATATCGGCGATGCGGCCCGCTTTCTGCGCCGGGATCACGTTGCAGACATCGACCGTCTCGACCATGCCGTCGATGTCGATGGTCATTGCCTCGGTGTCCACGCTCACGTTCTCGCCGCCGAAATCGGGGCCGATCCGCTCGATCATGCCGCTGTAGTGCCGCTGCCATCCCTCCTCGAACAGCGCCTGTTTGGAGAACTTGGGTTTGGGGTCGGCCACGAGAATCTTGGCGGTGGGGTTCACCTGGCTCAGCACATGCGCCACCATCGAGATACGCTCGTAGGGGCCCGGCGGGCAGCGATAGGGATTGGGCGGGGCCACCATGGCAAAGCGCCCGCCCTCGGGCATGGCCATGATCTGTGCCTTTAGAAGCTCGCTCTGGGATCCGGCCTTGTAGGCATGGGGCATCTTGTTCTGCTCGGCCACGGACCAGCCCGGCACGGCATCCTCGACAAAGTCGATGCCGGGGCTGAGGATCAGCTTGTCATAGGGCAGAACCGCGCCGCCGGCGAGGCTGACGGTCTTGGAATCGCGATCCACGTCCACCGCCCAGTCATGCACCACGTTGATCCCGTATTTCGCGGCCAGGGTGCCATAGGTGTGGCTGATATCTTCGAGGTCGGTGAAGCCGCCGATATAGAGGTTGGAGAAATAGCAGGTGAAATAGCTGCGCGTGGGCTCGACCAGCGTGACGTCGATGGCGCCCTTGCTGTCCTTGGCGATATAGCGCGCGGCCGTGGCCCCGCCCGAGCCGCCGCCGATCACGACGACGCGTGGCTTGCCGTGCCCGTCAGCCAGCAACGCAGGCGCCGAGAGGGTGGCAGCCGCAGCCGTTCCAACGGCAATGAATTTGCGTCGGTTCAAAGTCACAATGTTTCCTCCCTTGAATGGCCCCCGATTATTCGAGGTCCTTGAAATAGGCCGCCAGCGCCGCGATCTCCTCGTTCGACAGGCGCCCGGCCATCATCTGCATCACCGGATGGGGACGCAGCTTTTCCTTGTAGGCGTGCATCGCCACAACGAAATCCTGCTCTGGCCAGCGGGTGATCGAGGGGATGCCCTCGGCGCTGCCATCGGCGCGGTGGCAACTCACGCATTCGCTGCTGAGATATTCGCCGTATTCCGGGTCGCCCTGGATCGCGAGGATCTCGGGGGCGACCGAATGATCGGTGCCGATAGCCGTGGGCGCGGCCTCGGGGATGTTTGCCGGGTTGTCCGAGAACTGGCGTAGAAAAGCTAGCAGATCAGCGCGCGCCTGGTCGTCCTTCATGCCGCGATAGCTCATCCGCGTCTTGGAGACGAGCGCGCGCGGATTGGCAATATAGGCGTCGAGCGTCTCCAGCGTCCATGTCAGCCCGTCGATGCCCGCCCGCTCCATCGAGGCGGAATAGCGATAGCCCTCGTGTGCGGCTGCGCGTCGCCCGAAAAGGCCGTTGAGATGGGGGCCGATGCGGTCCTCGGCCCCCTTGCCGACCTGGTGACAGCCCGTGCATGCGTTGAAGTGCCGCGCGCCCTTTTCGGCATCGCCGATCAGGTCTGCCCGAGCGCCACCCGCGACGATCAGTGCGGCGAGTGTCAAGGCGGGCAGCAGCGGGCGCAACGATCTATTCTCCGAAAGTCGAGAGATAGGCAGTGATGGCCGCGATATCCTCGTCCGAGCGCAGGCCGCCAAAGCCCATGCGCGTCCCATTCATGAAGCCGCGCGGATCGGCGAGGAAGGCGGCGAGGTTCTCCTCGTTCCAGACCAGACCGTCGGCGGCCATGTCCTGAAGCGCGGAGGAATACTTGAACCCGTCCACCGCCCCTGCGGCGCGGTTCGTCACCCCGTTGAGCTGCGGGCCGACACGGTTCTTGGCGCCTTCGCCCACCATGTGGCAGGCCTTGCATTGGCGAAACACCTTTTCACCGGCGGCCACCAGTTCGGGATCGGGGGCGGCGGCGGTCTCCGGCTCGGCGGCAGCCACCTCGACCGGCGGTTCCTCGGCGGCGGGGGCGGCGGCCTCCTCCGCCTCGGTGCCCGCTTCCTCCGGCGTCACGTCGAGGACGGCGGCGCGCATCGTGATCTCGACGCTGTCCTTGCAGTTTTCCATGCAAGGCTCGCCATGCCAGGTCGCGTATTCCGTTTCGGCGCGGTCATCGACGATGAAGCCGTCCGCGTTGGGCATCTCGAATTCGGCGAAGTTCTCGTGGCTGAGCACGAAATCGTCCTCAACCAGGAAGTTGGAATAGAGGATATAGGCGGTGATCGCGTAGACATCGTCGGGGCTAAGCGATTGCGCATTGCCGAAGGGCATCGAGCGGTTCACGTAATCCCAGACCGTCGAGAGATGGGGCCAGTAGGAGCCCACGGTCTTGAGCGGGTCCTCGTTGGCCAGCGTGCCTTCGCCGCCGGCGAGCTTGGGCCAGTTGCCCACGCCTTCTGCGAAATCCCCGTGACAGACGGCGCAGTTCTCGATGAACACCTGCTCGCCGGTCCACACGTCGCCGGACCCTTCGGGCAGGCCGCGCCCGTCGGGCATGACATTCACATCCCAGGCGGCGACCTCCTCGGGCAGCGCGGGGCGGCCAAGGCCGTATTCGCCCGACCAGACGGCGGTGGCGGTGGCGCTGATAGTCAGGCCCGCGACCAGGGTAAACTTAAGAAACCTCGACATTTTCCGCCTCCCCGTTCGGTCGCACCCACCATGTCTGGATACAGTTGTTGTGATAGATCGAGTTGAGCCCGCGCACCTCGCGTAGCTGCGCCTTGGTGGGCTGGATATAGCCGGTCTCGTCCATCGCGCGGCTTTGCAGCAGCATCTCCTCGCCGTTCCACTCGGTATCGAGGTAGAACCGGGTCAGCGCCTTGGCCTCGCCTTCCTTGGCCAGGCGGGCGGTTTCCCACGTCTTGCCGCCGTCCTTCGACACATCCACGCGGGTGATGGCGCCGTGACCGGACCATGCGAGGCCGGTGATGACAAGCGGGCCCGTGCCGTGGGTGATCGGCGCTTGCGGGCTGGGGCTGGTGATGACCGATTTGGCGTCCATCACCCAGGTCCATTTGCGGCTTGTGCCATCAGCCAGCGTATCGGTGTACTTGCTGGTTTCCTCGCGGCTTTCCACCGGGCCGTCGGTCACCTCGATCCGGCGGATCCACTTAACCCACATGTTGCCTTCCCAACCGGGCACGACGAGGCGCACGGGGTATCCATGCTCCTTGCGCAGCGCCTCGCCATTGGCCTTGAACGCCACGAGGCAATCGCCAAGGGCCTTGCCCATCGGGATCGAGCGGCCGTTGGAGGACGCATCCGCGCCCTCGACATAGACCCACTTGTCCTGCAGATCGCCCGCCACGTCGAGCCCGGCCTCTTCCAGCAGAGTGCGCAGCGGCACGCCGGTATATTCCATGTTGTGGATCATGCCGTGGGTGAACTGCGCGCCGTTCAATTGCGCACCCGCCCATTCCATTCCGGTATTGGCGGCACATTCGCAGAAATAGACGTGGTTCTCGCGCGGGAAGCGTTCGAGATCGGCATAGGTGAACACGAGCGGCGTATCCACCAGCCCGTTGATCATCAGGCGATAATCCTCTTTCGTCAGATCAATCGCACCCGAATGGTGCCGCTCGAAGGCGCAGCCCTGCGGTGTGATCGTGCCGTCGAGCGCGTGAATCGGCGTGAAGTTGATCGAGGAGATCGTGTCGGCGGTCAGCCACTCGACATTACGGCGCACCACGTCGGATTCGTACTCGATGGGCAGGCCATAGGGCGTGGCATCCACCCCGTCACCCAGCCCAGTGGCCCAGGGCTGCACCTCGGTGATGAGGGGATCGGGACCGGCCTTCGCCGCCCCCGCCGTCACCGCCCCCGCCGCCGCCGCAGCGACGCTGCCGCGCAGGAAAGCGCGGCGCGAGGTCGATTTGCCCTTGAAGAATTCAGACATTGCCAATGCCTCCTTTCAACATGCTTTTACGCGCCAATAACCTTGACGCTCTCGTTCGGTGCGACACGCACGGTGCCCTGCTTGCGGATATGGCTCTCGACCACGTCCCAGATCTGCGGCCCCTCGGTGCCCTCGTTGACGCTGGCCCAACCGGCGACCACGTAATTCTTCTCAGGGTCGATGGCCTCGCCGGTCTTGAGCAGTGTCATGTCGCTGATCCGGCTGCCCTGCGTCTGGTTGATGTCGATCCGGTAGCCCATACCGCCGATCCGCACCATGTCGCCGCCCTGCTGGTAATAGGGGTCGGGGTTGAAGATGTTGTCGGCCACGTCCTCGAGAATGACCTTGATGAATTCGCCGGTCATCTCCGAGCGATACGCCTTGCCATAGGTCATCGAGGTGACGTTGAAGATATCCTCACGGGTGATGTCCTGCCCGGGGATGAGGCTCGGACCCCAGCGCACGCCGGGCGACATGGCGATATCCGCCTCGCGCTCCTCGATCAGCGCCTCGCAGATGAGATCGTCCCACGATCCGTTGAAATTGCCGCGCCGGTAGAGCAGGCTTTCGGTCTGGCCGATCACCTCTTCCAGCTCGGATTTGAACGGCGCGCGCTGCTCATCGATGAGGGCGGCCACCTCCTTGTCCGGTGCGATCACGTCCGAGAAGATCGGGATCAGCTTGTGGCGGAAGCCCATCATGCGGCCATCGCGCACGTCGAGATCGACGCGGCTGACGAATTTGCCGTTGGAGCCGGAGGCCACGATGATCGTCTCGCCCACCAGCACCGGCTCGGGCAGGGCGTCATGGGTGTGACCCGACAGGATCACGTCGATACCGCTGACGATGCCCGCCATCTTCTTGTCCACGTCAAAGCCGTTATGGCTGAGCACGACCACCAGATCGGCCCCTTGCCCGCGCACCTCGTCGACCATGGCCTGCATGTTCTCGTCGCGGATACCGAAGGAGTATTCCGGGAACATCCAGCCAGGGTTGGCGATTGGCATGTAGGGGAATGCCTGACCGATCACGGCGATCTTGGCGCCGCCCCGCTCGAAGAACTTGTAAGGAGGGTAGAGATCCGAGGCAGGCTCGTCCCATTCGGCGTCGAAGATGTTCTGCCCGAGCGCGGCGAAAGGCAGGCCCTCGACCAGTTCCTGCATCCGGGCGGAACCCAGGGTGAATTCCCAGTGAAAGGTCATCGCATCCGGCTTGAGCGCGTTCATCACGTTGACCATGTCCTGCCCTTCGGTGTGGTAGCAGGTGTAGGAGCCGTGCCAGGTATCACCGCCGTCGAGCAGGATCGCGTCGGGGCGATCGGCGCGGATCGCGTTGATGACTGTGGCCATGCGGTCCAGTCCACCCACCTTTCCATAGGCCTGCGCGAGGGCGCTGAAATCACCCGAGGACAGGGCGTAATGCGACGGGCTGCCATCGTCGATGCCATAGAGCTTGCGGAAGTCGGCTCCGGTGACGTGCGGAACGGCGCCCTTGTTGTCGCCCACGCCGATATTGATCGACGGCTCACGGAAGTAGATCGGCTTGAGCTGTCCGTGAATGTCGGTGATGTGGATGAGGCTCACATTGCCGAATGTGTCGAACTGCAAAAGTTGGTCCTGCGTCAGCGCCTGCTGCGCGGCCAGCTTGGCCCAGTTACCAAAGGACGATGCCCCAAGGATGGCCGACGCGGCCATGCTCGTTTGAAGAAAATCGCGACGCGAGATCATGTCGGGCCTTTCCACGTTCCGCATGAAACCCATGCGGTTTTTTGAATGTTTAAGCTTGAAGAAAACCCCGCACGGGCAGCGCCCGGCGGGGTTCTCCAATCAGTTGCGGACCGACGGTCCCTCGACCGACAGGCCATTGCCGCGGCTCGCGACGTAGAGTTCCAGCGCCACGAATTCGGGGCTGCCGGGCTTGTAGGTCTCGGCGCGGGTGTCGCGCACACAGCCCTTGAACCGGGCATGCACCGAGTTCAGCTTGGTGTTTTTCAGCCGATAGACGGGGAAGCCGTTGATCTGCCCCTGGCTAAGATGGTCGGCGCGGATCATGCGGCCGTAATTGTCCTCGTGACAATTGGCACAGCTCAGCTCCAGTTGGCCGGTACGGGTGTAGTAGAGCTCCTTGCCCTTCTCCCACGTCTCGGCCGCCGGGCCATCCGTGGCCACGTTGACGGGCAGACCGCGCGAGACCGAGGAAATCAGTGCCACCATGCTCGTCATGTCGGTGCCGGTATATTTCAGCGGTTCGGCCTTCATGTTCTCGGTGCGGCAGGCATTCACCTGCATCTCCAGCGTGCGGACCTCGCCCGCGGTCTCGTTCCACTTGGGATAGACCGCGCGCACGCCCTTCATGCTGTCCTCCACGTCACCGTGGCAGCTTGCACAGGATTTGCCTGCCTCGCCCTCGACTTTGTCCCAGGCCGCCATCGCGTCCTCGACGAAGATCATGCCGGGATTGTCGAAATCGTCCGACTGCATGGCCCGGGTCTCGGTGCCACGGAAGTGCCAGCCCGAGATCACCTCGGGTAGGGCGCCCTCGACCACCGCAGAGGGTTCGGTCCAGGTGGTCATCTCGATCTCGCCATTGATGGTCAGCTTATCCTCGACGGGTTCGGCCCAAGCCGCCCCCGCCGTGATCGCGCCCAGTAGCGCCGTTATGGCTGCGGTTCTTTTCATGTTCGTCCCTCCCTGACGATGAGGCCGATCAGGCCAGCGCGACGCTCTTGGTCTCTTCGTAGACGGAGCCGTCGTCGTCGTACCAGGTGAACTTGAAGTCACCGGCATCGGGCACCACGGCCTCGAACTCGAAATACGGGTTGGTCGAGATCGCGGGCTCCATCGCCACGTCGACGACCATCTCGCCGTTGTACTCGCAGGTGAAGCGGTGGATGATCGAGCGCGGGATGGTGTTGCCATCCTTGTCCTTGCGCTGGCCCGATTCCATCGGGTGGCTGATGAGGGTCTTGATGGTAACCGCCTCACCGGCCTTGGCTTTGCGCGGTGCTTTCACGCGGGGTCTGACGTTGTCTGCCATTGTCCTAGTCTCCTGTCTCTGCCTCAGCCGCCGCAGCCGCCGATGGTGACCTTGACGTTGCTCGATGCCTTGGCGAACGAGCCGTCCTTCATCTTGGCGATCGCCACCACGTCCTGCGTTCCGGCCAGCCGGATGCGGGTCGAGGCGCTCTGGGATCCAGCCAGCGGGCCGAATTTGAACTCGGCCACGCCGGGCGTCGGATTGCCCGTTGCCAGCACAAGAATCGCCTCGGCGCCGGGCGCATCCACCTCGATCGGCACGGTATTGCCGTTCTCGGCGATCTCGGGCGCGGTCAGGGTGATGCCTTCGCTGCCCATTTCCGCCCCGCCGGTGAACTCGGCGATCCGGTCCTCGGCGGCGGCGGTCGCCCGCATCGGCAGGCCGAAGGCCACGAACGCGCCCGCCCCCATCACCATCACGCTGCGTCTTGTCAGTGTCATCTCGTGTTTCTCCTTTACAGGCCGCCCGGCGCGCGGGCGCGGTATCATTCCTTGAGGGTCAGCAGGTAGGCGACCACGTCTTCGATCTGTTGTGCGGTCAGAAGCGGGCCAAAGCTGTCGTCCGCCGCGTCGCCGGTATAAGCGTTGCCAGGGCGGATGAACCCGTCGACCTTGTAGAAGGACGGCATCATCGAGCCGGGAAACATCATCTTGGCGTTGGTGACGATGCCGCGCAGTTCCGTCTCGCTCCAGCGGTCGCCGACCCCGTCGAGGGGCGGGCCGATCTCGCCCTGAAACGGAACGTCGCTCATCTCGGAATTGACGTGGCAGGCCACGCAATTGCCGAGTGACTTCGTCCCGACCACCTCGCGCCCCCGAACCGGGTCGCCAGGTTGTCCGGTCAGAGACTGCGCCACGGCGCCCACCTCGAAGACCACGTCGCCAGGCGCGACCTCCGCCGCCGCGGCACCCGAAGCCGCACAGGCGAGGGCCAGGGAAATAATGTTGCGTCTCATGCGTCCTCCCTAACACATTCAGAATTCAGTATATCATAGAACACAAACGCGCGAGCACACAACATTAAATTCTGATTATTGAATTTGATGTATTCGCGCGCTCATGATTGGCCGTGTTCACTCCGACTTTGCGGCAGCGCGCTGCTCGATCATCCGTGCGTGATACCTCTGAAAATCCTCATCCGTATCAAGCGCGTATCGCTTTTCCCTCACCCATGTCAGCAGGTCGAGCGTAGTCTGTGGGCCGAATGCGCCGGGCATCATCGCAACCGCCGCCTCGGCCGCGGTTTGCCCCTCCGGCACCTCCTCGGGCAGGAACAGGATCGACGGAGTGAACAGCAGGCCCCACTTTCGCGTGGCCTGTTTTTCGCTCAGTGATTCCCCGTCGAAATCGGTCACCTCGATATCGCCGTGCAGGTTGATCTGCACCACGAAATAGTTTTCGCGAATATAGTCTGCGATCTCGGCGCGCGGAAACACCTCCTCGTGCATCTTTGTGCAGTAGATGCAGCCGCGCTGCTCCACGATCAGCATCAGGCGCTTTCCCTCGGCATTGGCCTCGGCAAGATCCTCACGCAAGTCCTTGAACGTCTCGCGCATCCAGTCGGTCTTGTGCAGCCCGTCATCGCCGAGCTCCGCCGCGGCGACCGGCACCGCCAGCAGGAGCGCCGCCATCAGGGTCAGAATTCGTGTCATGTCGTCTCCTCCCTAGATTTTCTGAAAGACCGGAAAGGCCTCGAGCATCCATTGCGCGATGTAGTTGACGCTGTCGGTGGCGATCAGAACGGCAAAAACGATTAGCAACGCGCCCATCGCCTTCTCCACCACCGGCAGGTACTGCCGAAACCGCGCAACGAAGCGCAGGAACGGCCCGATGAACAGCGCCGCCACCATGAACGGCGTTGTCATGGCGAGCCCGAAGACAAGCATCAGCCCCAGCCCCTTGATCGCCGTGGCCTCTGTGCTCGCGGTGAACACCACCGCAGTCAGCACGCCGCCCACGCAGGGCGTCCAGCCGGCGGCAAAGGCAAAGCCGACGAGATATGCGCCCATCACCGACATGCCCTTGGTCTCGCCCGCCTCGATCTGGAACACGCGATTGAGAAAGCCGATGCGCAGCACGCCCAGGAAGTGCAACCCCATCACCAGTACGATGAGCGCGGCCACTGCGCGAAATTCTGTCTGATGCGCGCGAAACGCCTGGCTCAGCCCGAAGGCAGCAGCACCCAGAAGGACAAAAACCGTAATGATCCCCGCCGAGAACATCACCGAGGCGGCGAAAGCACGCGCCCGCACTCCCGCTGGAATGGCGCCCTCAGCCGTTACCGCAGAGACAGACGCCCCTGCCATGTAGCTGAGGTAGAACGGCACGATCGGAAGCACGCAGGGCGAAAAGAACACCACGAGCCCACCAAGAAAGGCACTCAGCAAGGAGACATCGAACATCAGGGACCCCGGGAAGGTTGCAACAGATTCACATTCAAACTATCATATGTTTTTGAACATCCGTCAATCGGAGCGCCTATGCGCGTGCCCGTCTTCATTCTCGGTCTGATCCTCGCCATCCTGCCCGGCGCGCCGCAAGCGGCGGAATTGCTGATGGTTGAGCGGCACGGCTGTCACTGGTGCGAGCGCTGGAACGCCGAGATCGGCCCGATCTATCCCAAGACCGACGAGGCCACCCGCGCGCCGCTGCGCCGCGCGCAGATCAATGACCTGCCGGAGAATGTCGAGTTCGCCTCGCGGCCAGTGTTCACGCCCACCTTCGTGCTGATCGACGACGGGCGCGAGCTTGGCCGGATCGAGGGCTACGCAGGCGACGAGTTCTTCTGGTTCCTGCTCGGCCAGCTTCTTGACGCGCATCCCAAGGCCACGTCCCTGCCGTGACCCCACCCAAATGACGGACCTGATCCGATGGACATCACCCCGCAAAGCCTTGACGATTTTCACCGCCACGCCTGCAACGCGGCGGAGTTTCTCAAGGCGATCAGCCACGAGGGGCGGCTGATGATCCTGTGCTACCTTGCCACCGGCGAGAAATCTGTCTCCGAGCTTGAAACGCTGCTGTCCGCGCGGCAGGCGGCGGTGTCGCAACAGCTTTCGCGGCTGCGGCAGGAGGGGCTGGTCACTCCGAGACGTGAGGGCAAGACGATCTATTATCGTTTGACAGACGAGCGCACCAGGAGAATGCTCTCGGTGGTGTATGACCTGTTCTGCCATACTGCGTGACAGGGGTCGTGGCGCCGGGCGGAGGGAGGAAGCGTAATGGCCACCGACATTCCCGATCCGATCCTCATCGCGCTGGTGGCGTTCGGTGGCGGTATCCTTCTGGGGCTCGCGGCCCGGATCGGGCGGTTCTGTACGCTGGGTGCGATCGAGGACCTGCTCTACCAAGGTAGCGACACGCGCCTGCGGATGTGGGGGCTGGCCATTGGGTTTGCCGGGGTGGCAGGGTTCGGCATGGCAGCGCTGGGCCTCTTCGACATCGGCGCTAATGTCTACTGGCGCACGCCGTGGTCGCCGCTTGCCAGCGTGGTTGGCGGGCTGCTCTTCGGCTATGGCATGTCGATCGCCGGGAATTGCGGCCACGGTGCGCTGGCACGGTTGGGCGGAGGCGATCTACGGGCCTTCGTCATCGTATTGGTGATGGGCATCTCGGCCTATATCATGATGTCCGGCCCGCTGGCCGCGCTACGCGTGGCCCTGACCGACGCCACCAGCCTTGGCTGGCAGACCCGCAGCTATGCCGAGATTGTGTCCACGCTTACTGGGCTACCGCTGGTCTGGGCAGGGCTTGGCCTGTCGTTCGGCATCGCGGTGATGGCGCTGGCGTCGGGTCCGTTCCTCGCCAATCGGCGCGCGGTGTTTTGGGGCTCGGCAGTCGGACTCGCCATTGCCTCGGGCTGGGCGGTGACCTCGCATGTGGCTACCCACGGCTTCGCCCCGCAGGAGGTGATCTCGCACACGTTTTCGGCCCCGCTGGGCGATACGATCCTCTACCTGATGACCGCGAGCAGCGGAACCGGCATCAGCTTTGGCGTTGCCTCGGTTTTTGGCGTGCTGGCGGGGGCGCTCCTGGGCAGCTTTGTCCAGGGCCATTTCCGTTGGGAGGCGTGCGAAGACCCGCGCGAACTGCGCCGCCAGATTCTCGGCGGGGTGTGCATGGGCTTTGGCGGGGTGATCGCTGTGGGTTGCTCGGTCGGGCAGGGTATGTCGGCGTTTTCGGTGCTGGCGCTGAGCGCGCCGGTCACGTTGGCTGCCATCTTCGCAGGGGCGGCGCTCGGCCTGCGGCAGCTCATCACCGGCTTTGCGTGAACGCCTGGATTTGCGGGGCGAACGGGTTTTTGCTGACATCCGGGATAGCGCTGCCGCACAGGGCTAGGCACCCGTGCCCCTTGCCACCGCCCAGGCCATCGATGCTTCACCCCCCGCAGATACCCTGCAGGCGCAGCCAGTTGCCGTCGCTCAGGATTGGGGGCAGGTCGGCGTCACGCGCGAAGGGATCGGCCTCGATCAGGGCGAGGACCGTCTCGCCGGTGATGTCGCGGGCATAGGCGTAGGGCGTGGCGCGTACCTGCCAGCGGGCAAACCCGGCGATCAGCGCATCGTTGGGCGGCGGTTCAGGCGGGTTCCTGAGCAACGCTTCGGCATGGGCGCGCAGGGTCTCGTCGCTGAGGCTTCCGGTGGCCATCAGCCGAAGCACCTCCCACAAACCGGCGTCGGCCAGAAGCCGGTCGAGTGGGTCGCGGGCCTCGGCGCGCAGATGTGCCGCGATGATGTGACCGGCCACCGCGTCCGGCGTGTCGTGATCCTCCACGAGATCGGCGTTGACAAGCGTTGTGCCGCCGGTCAGCCGCAGCGCGTCACGGACACCGCTGCGCACTACCACGAGCCGTGCGCGCCCATCTTCCGGCGGCAGCCGCTGTTCCAGAGCGGCGACTGCACCCGCGCCGCCCGGCGTCCGGCACGGCGGCCCTGTCACCCGAAAGACGTGATCGAGCAACGCCTGCCCAATCTCGGTGCGCTTCGCCTCTGGCACGACGCGCAACGCGTGATCGCGCGCTGCCCACGGGAGCCAGAGCGTGACAACCAGAACCACCGCCAGAAGGCTCACCGCCATCCCGGCAAAGCGCAGGCGCCCGGGTCTTGGCCGTTGGCGCGCGATGGCGGTGCGCAGCATCTCGATGGCAGCAATCATCTCGTCCTCGCCCTCGGCGATCTCAAGCGTCTCGCCGGGATCGGCATCGGGGTGAT
Source organism: Roseovarius sp. A46 (assembly GCF_004126395.1). Taxonomy (NCBI): domain Bacteria; kingdom Pseudomonadati; phylum Pseudomonadota; class Alphaproteobacteria; order Rhodobacterales; family Roseobacteraceae; genus Roseovarius; species Roseovarius sp. A46. The sequence continues at coordinate 135,722 of NZ_PVWS01000001.1, forward strand.
AGAGCGCAGGGGACGCACCGGGATTTGCACGGGCTATGGCCGCCAGTGACCAGTGCGCCTGCACGCGGTCGCGGATATCGGTGATGGTGAGCGTCGCCTCGCCGAGCGACACGACGACATCGAGCCGCTGTGCGCCCGGTTCAGGCCGCCACAGCCCCGCCGCCTCTAGCCGCTGGTATTTACGGAGTGCCGTTCTTCTCATGTGCCGGGCTGCCCTGCCTCGTTCGCGTGAGCGTAGCACGGTGCGGCACATGGCGGCAATTGCTCGACGTGCCCGCATGCGGGCGATATGGAAGGAAGACACCACAACCCCGGAGTCGACCACCATGAAGATCGCCACCGCCGCCTATCCCCTCGATCCGCTCAGCCAATGGGCGGAGTATGCCGCGAAGCTGTCGGACTGGGTGGGCCGGGCGGCGGCCGAAGGTGCCGATCTCGCCGTCTTTCCCGAATACGGGGCGATGGAGCTTGCGATGCTCTCGGGCGCGGAGGCCGCGGGTGACCTGGAGCGGTCGTTGCACGCAGTCGATGCCGCGATGACGGATGCGGGCGATCTTCATACCGATCTGGCTGCGCACCACGGGCTGCATATCCTCGGTGCATCGGCCCCGGTCTTCGATTCCGCACTCGGCGATCGGCCTGTCAATCGCGCCACGCTCTACACCCCAACCGGCGCGCGTGGGCATCAGGACAAGCAGATCATGACGCGCTTCGAGCGCGAGGAGTGGGGCGTGGCGCCCGGCGGGCCGCTGCGGCTCTTCGACACTGCGCTTGGGAAAATCGGCGTGCTGATCTGCTATGACTGCGAGTTTCCCCTGCTGGGCCGCGCGCTGAGCGACGCCGACCTGATCCTCGCCCCGTCCTGCACCGAGGCGCTCACCGGCTATTCCCGCGTTCGCATCGGTGCGATGGCCCGCGCGCTCGAGGCGCAATGCGTCACCGTCATGGCCTCGACGGTGGGGGATGCGGCCTGGTCACCGGCGGTTGATGCCAATACCGGCATGGGCGGCATCTTCGGCCCGCCCGATACCGGCTTTCCGCCCACCGGCGTGATCGCCGAGGGCACGCTCAACCGCCCCGGATGGACCGTGGCGGAGGTGGACCTCGGCACCGTCGCCCATGTGCGCGCCGATGGCGTCGTGCTCAACCGCCGTCACTGGGATGATCAGACCGGTCGTGACGCCACGGTCACACCCGTGCGCCTGCGCTGATTAGACCTTGAAAATCGCGGGAAACGGGCGCATTTAAAGGCGCGTTCCGCACGAGGGCGGAATTTATGTGCAAGGAGAGACCATGGCCAAGGAAGACACGCTCGAATTTCCCGGTGTCGTCAAGGAACTCCTGCCGAACGCGACATTCAGGGTCGAGCTTGAGAACGGCCATGAGATCATCGCGCACACGGCAGGCAAAATGCGCAAGAACCGGATCCGGGTTCTTGCGGGCGACAAGGTACAGGTGGAAATGACCCCCTACGATCTGACCAAGGGTCGGATCAATTACCGCTTCAAGTAAGCGCGGTTCGATGCGCTTGATCCTCGGCTCGGGCAGCCCGCGCCGCCGTGACCTGCTGGCGCAGATCGGCGTGATCGCCGATGCGATCCGCCCTCCCGAGATCGACGAGACCCCCGGTAAGGGCGAGTTGCCCCGCCCCTATTGCGCGCGCATGGCCCGGGAAAAGGCGCGGGCCGTCGAAGCCGACACGGATGACATAGTGCTCGCCGCCGATACCACTGTCGCCATGGGTCGCCGCATCCTCGGCAAGCCCGCCGATGTGGGCGAGGCGGCGCAATTCCTCCACGCGCTCTCGGGGCGGCGGCACCGGGTCATCACCGCGGTGGCGGTGCGGCGCGGCGAGCGGTTGTGGCAACGCGACGTGGTGAGCGCGGTGAAGATCAAGCGGCTCTCGGACGAGGAGATCAACGCCTATCTCATCTCCGGCGAGTGGCAGGGCAAGGCGGGCGGCTATGGCATCCAGGGCATGGCCGGAGCGTTTGCACCGTGGATATCGGGATCGTTCACAGGCATCGTCGGGCTGCCGCTGACTGAAACCGCCGGGCTGTTGCAGGCCGCAGGCTACCCAATGTGGAAGGCCGACGCATGACGGAACGCATCACTGTCGCGCTCGATCACCTTGGCGGTCGCGAGGCGGCGGCACTGATGCATGGTGGTCGGCTCGAGGATCTTCTCATCGACGGTGAAACTCCCCGTCCTGGCACCATCTATCGCGCCATCGCGGACCGCCCGGTCAAGGGGCAGGGCGGCCTGTTCCTGCGCACGCCTGATGGCAATGCCTTCCTGCGGCAGGTCAAGGGGATTACACCGGGGCAGGCGCTGCTCGTCCAGGTGACGGGTCATGCCGAGCCGGGCAAGGCAATCCCGGTCACCGTGCGGGTACTCTTCAAGAGCCGGTATGCCATCGTCACCCCCGAGGCGCCGGGGCAGAATGTCTCGCGCGCGATCCGCGATGAAGAAACGCGTGCGCGGCTCCACGCGATCGCGGCGGAGGCAATGGGCGGGAGTGGCATGGGGCTGATCCTGCGCTCGGCATGCGAGAGCGCCGGGGATGACGAGATCGCCGCCGATATCGCGCAGATGCGGGAGGTGGCCGAGGCGGTGAAGAGTGACGCCGAGGGGCGTGCGCCGGAAAAGCTGCTCGAGGGGGATGGTCCCCATGCCCGTGCGTGGCGCGACTGGCCGCTGCCCGACGAGCTGGGCCGCGAGCCCGGCTGTTTCGAGGAGTTCGGGGTTCTCGAGCGGATCGACGATCTCTGCACGCCGAGGATGACCCTGCCGGGTGGCGCGAGTGCCTTTGTCGAGCCGACGCGCGCGCTCGTCGCGGTGGATGTGAACACCGGCACCGACACAAGCCCCGCTGCCGGTCTCAAGGCCAACCTTGCGCTGGCGCGCGACCTGCCGCGGCAGTTGCGGCTGCGGGGCCTCGGCGGGCAAATCACGCTCGACCTCGCGCCGATGCCGAAGAAAGACCGCCGCGTGTTCGAGGACGCGCTGCGCGCCGCGTTCCGCCGCGACGAGGTGGAGACGGTGCTGGCCGGATGGACCCCGCTCGGCCATTACGAGTTACAACGACAGCGCGCGCGCATCCCGCTTGCCGAGGTGATGCGATGAGCTGTCCGATCTGCGGCAAGGCGACGGTGGCGCGCTACCGCCCGTTCTGCTCGCGCCGCTGCGCCGATATTGATCTTGGCAAGTGGTTCGCCGAGGGATACCGCGTGCCGTCTGACGATCCCGACGAGATCGCCGAGGCCGTGGAAGCGGCGGAAAACGAAGCGCAAAAACCGCACTGAAATCGCGCGAAGCCTCTGGACAGCCCGCCCACGCTCGCCTAAGACACGCCCACCCGAGGGCCAGACCCTCACCCGTGCCCGGGTAGCTCAGGGGTAGAGCAGTGGATTGAAAATCCTCGTGTCGGTGGTTCGATTCCGCCCCCGGGCACCATTAAAATCAATGACTTATAGGTCACTTCCTGAGTTTCGAACAGAGGCGCGTGTAATTCATGTGTAACCTAGCTAAATTTCTGACCCAAGGCTGGGCAACCTCACAACCTCGATCTAGTGTTCGTGACCTGACAAAAGGTTCCCAGTCTGCCTCTGGTGCACCCGCAGTCGCTCGAACGAAGGCCCAGGAAATGCCCACGATCCCGACGCCGCCGTCGCACCACGCTTGATCGGCGATCCAGGCGAAGACATCACATCCGTCCCGAAGCTCGATCTCGGTATACTCGTCGGTCATCACCCCCTCGGATTCGCCCGTTCCGCGCAGATCGACCCGGACATAGGCATAGCTCTGCGCCGCTATCCACGGCGCGCGGGCATGGTTACGCTCCAGAGTCTTGTCGTTCTTGCGATAGGGGATGTATTCGAGGATCGCGGGCACGGCCAGGGTTTCGGCATTCGTCGGCATCCAGATGCGTGCGGCGAGCCGGGTGCCATCGGGCATCGGGATTTCAAGATGCTCAATCTCCCGAACGGGCACGGGAAGCCGGTGATCGAGTTTCATCCGGAAGCTCCCAGGCCTTTGACGGTTAAGGGGTGCCGCGCCTATCGCCCCGTTACAGGGCGATGTCCAGCGTCAGCCCCCGTTACTCCACGATATCGGTGAATTCGTAATTCAGCCGTTTCATCACCTGCTCGTAGTTCCACAACAGCTTGGATTGCTTGCGCGCGCCCATCCAGATCGAGGCCACGGCATAGCTGTAGGCATCCTGTTCGGGCAATTCCGAGAGCTGCATGCCCCGTGTGACATAGGACGCGATCCTCGTGCCTTCGACCTGTTCGGCCGCCACCTCGAGTTCGGCGCGCGACGGTGCGCGCGCCACCGCGGCGTCATTAAAAAACACCCGGTAAAAGAATTCCGCGGCGACGTTTTCCGGCCCTTCGCCCTGGGGCATGTCGGGTTTGCGCCCGAGACCCAGATCGACCGTCACCTGCTGATGACTCACCCCGTCCACCATCTCGAACAGGTCGCAATGAGATTGCGCGATACGGGTGTTGATCTCCAGCAGCCAGATCTTATCCTGCACCTCGTCCCAGTAATATTCGATGTTGAATCCGGCATTGTCATAGCCGATATGCGCCATCACCTTGCGGGTGATCTCGTTCATGTCGTCCTGCACACGGCGCGGCAGGGTCGAGGGGTAGAGATAGTAGAAAAAGCTGAGCACCTGCGGATAGCGGATCGAATCCACGGTGCCGTAGGGCACGACCTCGCCCTCGTGCACATATCCCTCGACAGTGCATTGACGCCCGCCGATGACCTGTTCTGCCATGCAGTAATGCCCTTCGATCGCCTTGATCTCATCCGGCAGATCGGCCTGATTCAGCACATAGTTGAACGGCTCTGAAATCTGGCCGATTTCGGCACGAAACGCCGCAACCGCGTATTCAAAATCCTCGGGACTGTCGATGCGAAAGCCGAGACGGGATCCGGATGACTTGATCGGCTTGACGAAGAACGGAAAGCGCAGATCGGCCTTGCCGATCCGCGACAGCGCGTTGTCGTCGAACGGGTCGAAAGCAGTGAATTTCGGCACGTGCTCGGGGATCACCTCGGCCATCACCTTGCGCGACCAGAATTTATGCTCGCATTTCAAAAGGCTTTCCAGCGACGCGTTCCGGGTGCCGTATTTCTTGCAAAGCAGGGGCAGCATGGTGGAGACGGGAAAGTCGATATAGCCGACGATCGCGTCGATTGAGCCGTCAAAGGCGTCGAGCGTCGCCTCGGCTTCACGCAGCATGGCGGGGATATCGAATTCCTGCGTGTCCGAGACCGCCTCGGAGGTCAGGAGCGGGTGAAAGACGACATCCTCGACACCCCGCAGCCGGGTCAGTCGCTCGGTATTCATTGCGTTCAATCCGACGACGAAAACATTCTCGGTCATGATGTTGGTCCTTCCTGATCAGGGCGTGCGCATCGGTGAGGCCGACGCACCGTGTGCGTGCCGTTTCTCCTCAGGCCTGGGCGAGATCAGACTGAACCGGAAAACTCCGTCCCTTGAGCCGTTCCGTGGTGCCAATGATATCGTCCACCAGCAACAGCAGGAAATCGCCCGGCACGGCATCTGCCATGGCCCGGTCAACGGCGTCTTTTTCCTTCATGATGACCTCGACCACGCACTCTGATCCGGCGTCGGCTGCGCCTTTCCGGATCAGCTCCGCCGTCTCGCCTTCGGCGCGACCGCGCGCGTCGGACTCGTAGACGTAGAGCACGTCGCACATCTTGGCGAGCTGCGCGCCCAGAGCGGAAAGGTCATCGTCACGGCGATTGCCGGGTGCGGTCGACACGCCGATCTTGCGCTGTTGCCCAAGCCCGTTCACGAGCGGCTCCAGCGCCACCAGCGCCGGCACGTTATGGCCGTAGTCAATCAGGCAATAGACGCCGTCGGCCTCGAAATAGTTGGTGCGCCCGGGCATCTGCGCAGGGGTCGGGTGGAAGGTCAGCAGCCCGGCGCGGATGTCGTTGATCTCGATGCCGTGTGCCAGCGCCACGGCGGCGGCCGCCATCGCGTTCTGCACGTTGAAGGGCGCATGGCCCTCAAAGGCGATTGGCACGTCGTTCACATCCACCACATCGACCTCAACCTTGCCTCGCAGCAAGACTATGCGGCCGTTCTTGACCGTGACGACCATGCGCCGTTCGCTCAGGTGTTCCAGTAGCGCAGGGTTCTCCGGGTCCATCGTGAAATAGATGATCTCGCCGCGCGCCCAGTAGGTGCCATGCTCCATCACCAAAGGGTCATCGGCATTGAGCACGCAATAGCCGCCTTCTTTCTTGACGGCGTCAACCACCACGGTCTTGCAGCGTGCCAGCTCTTCCAGCGTGTGGATGTCGCGTTCGCCCAGATGATCCGACGCAATGTTGAGCAATACACCCACATCGCATTCGTCAAAGCCCAGACCTCGGCGCATGATGCCGCCGCGCGCAACCTCGAGGACCGCATGCTCGACCGTAGGCTCTCGCAGCACGGCTTGTGCAGCCGCCGGGCCGGAATAATCGCCACGCAGGATTACATAGTTGTCGATCTCGACCGTTCCGGTACAGCCCATGCCCACCGAATACCCCGACTGACGCAGGATATGCGTGGTCAGGCGGGTCGTCGTGGTCTTGCCGTTGGTGCCGGTGATCGCGGTGATCGGGATGCGGCCATTCTCGGTGGGGTCGGGAAACAGCATATCGACGACATGCTCGCCCACCGGGCGCGGGGTGCCATGGGTGGGGGCCATGTGCATCCGGAACCCGGGGCCGGCGTTGACTTCGACCACGCCCGCAGATTGCTGGTCGAGCGGTTTCGTCAGCGTCTCGGCCAGCAGGTCGATCCCGATCACGTCGAGCCCGATATGCCGCGCGATCCGTTCCATCGAAAACCTGATATCGGGATGCACCTCGTCGGTGAGATCGGTGGCTGTCCCGCCGGTCGAGATATTGGCCGTCGATTTCAGGAACACCATCTCACCCTCGGGTGGTACGCTGTCGAGCGTGAGCCCAGCCTGTTCGAGCATGCGATGGGTCTGTTCGTCGACATGGATCTGGGTCAGCAGATTCTCATGGCCCACGCCGCGGCGCGGATCCTCGTTGGCGGTGTCGATCAGCGCCTGGATCGTCGACTTGCCATTGCCGGTGACATGCGCCGGGCGGCGGCGCGCGGCGGCCACCAGCTTGCCACCGATCACCAGCATGCGGTGATCCTCTCCCTTGATGTAGCTCTCGACGATCACGGCACCGGAATCATCGCGCACCCGCGCAAGAGCCGCCTCGTATCCCGACTTCAGGTCATCCAGATTGGTGATATCGGTGGTCACGCCGCGCCCGTGATTGCCCGCCAGCGGCTTGGTGACCACCGGCCAGCCAATCCATTCTGCGGCCTCCTTGACCTCGTCCCAGGAATAGCACGTATAGCCCCGCGGCACCGCGATACCCGCTTCGCCCAGTATCTGTTTGGTCCAGTCCTTGTCGTCGGCGATGGAGTGGCCGATGATACCCGACTCGTCGGTGACCGTGGCCTGGAACCGGCGCTGTTTGACGCCGTGCCCCAGCTGGGTATAGCTGGTGCCCTCGGTCAGATTGTACCAGGGGATGTTGCGCGCCTTGGCTGCGTTTACGATTGACCCTGTCGAGGGGCCGAGCGCGTTGGCGTCACGCACCTCTTTGAGATGTTCGATGATCGGCTCAAGATCGACATACTCGCCATTGTAAAGCTTTTGAACGATCTCGACCGCGGCCTCCCCCGCTGCGAGGCCGGTGGCCTCGTCACGGTAGCGATAGACCACGTTGTAGACACCGGTTTCATAGCTATCGACGGTCTTGCCGTAGCCGACCGACAACCCGATCATGTTCTGCAATTCGATTGCCACATGTTCGACCATGTGACCGGCATAAGTGCCGTTCTGTACCCTTTGCAGAAATCCGCCCGGCTTACCGACCGAGCAGCGATGCTCGTGGATTGAAGGTATGATCGCTTCCAGCTTTTCGGAAATACCGGGAACTTTGTCACTCGGGCGATCTTCAAGTTCTTCGATGTCGAGCCGCATGTAGATCGCTTGATAGCGGCTGTAATAGTTTGGCCCGCGCAGCGCGCGGTGCTCAAGTATACGCATTCCTATGCTCCAGGCTGCCAGTCCTGAGCTCTTTCGGCCCAAGGACCCGCCGGTCCGTCAAACTGTACCCGTTCCCGCCGACCAGCGCATGCATTATGACGTTGTGGACGCTCACCGCCTCACCGTCAGAAAGATCGAAAACATTGGAACCGGTAATGGCCGAACTGTCAACGAGGATGACGTGACCGGGGCCGAAAGCGTAGATGTTGTCGTTCTCAAAGAGGACTGCCGCATCTTCTCCGAGACCCACGCCGAGATACTCGGGATTTGTCGCCCCAACCTCCATCAGACGCGAGAATCTCCCCCGTTCAAGGAAATGCGTGTCGATGATCACGCCCTCGATCAGCCCGAAGCCCGCAGACATCTTGACCGCGCCCTTGCGCAGCGAATCCGTCGCGTGCCCGCCATAGACCATCGTGGTCGACTGGCACGCCGCGCCCGCGCTCGTCCCCGCGATGACAGCCCCCTCGCCGTAGCGCTTGCGGATCATCGCAAGTGCATCAGACGCGCCCAGAATACTGGTCAGGCGCATCTGGTCGCCGCCGGAAATGAAAATCACGTCGCTGCGCGAAAGCATGTCGAGCAAGGCCGATGAGGCCGCATCTGCACGCTCGCGGATACGCACGTCCAGCACCTCGCCGGCACCCAACCCCTCGAACACCTGACGGTACTCGGCGAATACGTCGTCGGGGATGCTGCTGGCGGTGGTTATGACACCGACGACCGGTTCCTCGGTCTGGCTCAACGCCACGACCTGTCTCAGGATCTCGGTGTTCGAGGCTTTATCCTCGGCACCGCCGATGGCGACGAGTTTGCCTCTGGGCACGGGGCGAATCGACATGTCCATGAACGGACCTCCAGTCAATGGTACACACCTCCTACATATTGTGGAAATCTTTACTCTACAAACAAGTTCGTTACTAGATACTGGACTAGTGTGCAGGTATTCATCGCAACGTAACATGCTTGTCACTCGTTCATGCAGGCTGTCCGGGCGTCATGCCGCCGCAAGGGCAACGCCGCCTGCCCATGAATCGGAAAGGGGTATCCCATGACCAAAGGTTTCGTGCTCGCCATTCACGGTGGTGCCGGTGTCTTGCCTCGTGCCGAGATGTCGCCCGAACGCGAGGGTGCCTGCCACGCCGCCCTCGCACGCGTTCTGGCCGCCGGAGAGGCGGTTTTGTCGCGCAACGGCACTGCCCTTGATGCAGTCACGGTCGCGGTCGAGGCGCTTGAGAACGAACCTCTCTTCAATGCCGGTCGAGGCGCAGTATTTACTCGGGATGGCACACATGAAATGGATGCCGCGATCATGGACGGGCGCGGGCGCATGGCCGGGGCGGTCGCCGGTATTTCTGGAGTGCGCAATCCCGTGCGCCTTGCACGTGCTGTCATGGAGCGGACCGAACATGTGTTGATGGTCGGTGATGGGGCGCTTGAGATCGCGCGGGACGCGGGGCTGGCCTTCGAGAACGATGCCTATTTCTTCACGCACGAACGCTGGGACAGTTTGCAAAGCACACTGCAGATGGAAGCTGATGGCACGCTCGACGATGACCCCGCACGGCGTCACGGAACGGTGGGGGCCGTCGCGCTTGACCGTGCTGGCAATCTCGCCGCTGCGACATCAACAGGCGGGATGACGGCCAAGTGTAGGGGCCGTGTCGGCGACAGCCCGATCATCGGTGCTGGAACCTTCGCCGACGAGGCCACCTGCGCGGTTTCGGCCACCGGCGATGGCGAGGCCTATATCCGCCTGTCGGTCGCGCATGAAATCGACGCGCGCATGAGGCTGGCCGGACAACCGATGGCCGAAGCGGCACGCCAGGTCATCTTGGGCGACCTGACCGCCATCGGCGGCTCGGGCGGATTGATTTGTGTCGACCGTGACGGGGCACTCGCCATGCCGTTCAACTGCGACGGGATGTATCGGGGTTGCGTGATAGAAGGCGGCGAGCCGGTAACGGCTATTTATTGAAACCGCGTCCGAAAAGGCACCCCCCAGGACACCAAACTCATAAGTTTGCATCCAGATACGCGTCGCTACGCGTTTGACGAGGGTCAGGCGTTATCTGCCAATACCGTTATTCAGTAGTTGGTATCTATTCCCGTAAAGTAATCCATTCCAAGACCAGGACTCGAAACAAACAATTTTCGCCACAGCGCGAAATCTTACGATCAGAACATGAAAACCCGCTGCACACGGCATCGAACAACTCTGTGTAAGAATGGAAAATCGGAACCGTCCATAAGGTGTTCAGTCCCGGCATTTGGTGGATCGGATCGAGGATGAATCGATCTGGGTCTGAAGTCCAGATCTTGCAGATGTATTCGTTGGGTGTGAGACGCGCTGAGCGTCTTGAGTCTGCGAGCGAAGTTGTATGCGTCCATGAAGTCGGCGAGACGCTTTATCCAACGCCAGACCGCTGCCCTGCTGACACCGAGTTCCCAAACGGCATCGTTGATACCACTTTCCAGACTGGCAGTGCCATTCAGATATGCCTGAACAAGCGGACGCAGCACGGTCGAGCCAACGTGGCCTTGGCTCGGGTCGACCGACTTGAATCCCCCAGACACATCTATGAGCAACGAATCAGCCAGGCGGAGCACGCATTGAGCGTTCCGCCTTGATCGAGATCAGTGTGCGGACGCAACGGAGGCCGTAGCCTCCGCTGAGGTACAACCATTGCTTGTGGGCGCTTTAGCCGATCATAGCCGGTTCTCTCGATGTCGATCAACGTGTTTGGAGGGCGCCCCGTTTCAGGGGGCTCTTTGAGATCGAAGCCCAACAACGAGAGGAGGGTCTGCCATGAAGTTACCACTTGCACCTGTGATCGGGCTTGCCATGGGGGTTCTTGCAGCGCTCTCGCTTCCATCGAATGTCCGGGCGGAATCGGCGGTGGACTGGTCGGCGATCCCGAAAACCACCCTTACGTTGTTTTATCCCGGGCAGAGCGGCTATGATTGGCTGCGCAGTTCCGACCACAAGCGGGCCTATTCAAAGGTGATCGAGGGCGATTCCTGCGTCTCCTGCCACGAGGGCGAGGAGAAGGATATCGGCCAGCTTATCGTCACGGGCGAGCGGCTTGAGCCCGATCCGATCGAGGGCAAGAACGCCACTGTCGACCTTGCCATGCAGGTCGCCTACGACGATGAAAACACCCACTTCCGGTTCCAGTGGAAGACCCAAATGGACCGCCCGGGCCAAATGCACAACTACATCCGCTACAACGGCGAGGCGTGGGAGTTCTACGGCAGCCACCGGGCGTCCTCGAAGGTGCGCAGCGGCGAGCAGCCGCCGCTCTACGAGGACCGGCTGGCGATCATGGTCGATGACGGCTCGGTGCCGAATTTCGCCGCGCAGGGCTGCTGGCTTTCGTGCCACAACGGCATGCGCGACATGCCCGAGGAGGCGAGCAAGGACGACATCGCTTCAAACCCCATTCTGGGAAGCGAGGGCCTGAACAAGGGCGACATCCGCAAGTACTTGCCGTCCTCGCGCACCGATGAGGAGGCGAGCTGGGACGCGACGAAGCTCGCCGACGAGATCGCCGCGCTCAAGGCCGAGGGCAAGTTCGTCGACCTCATGCAGTGGCGGGCGGCGCGCAGCGCGCCGGTGGGCATGGCGGACGACGGCTATGTGCTTGAATATCGCCTGTTCGACGCCGGCAAGAACCCGTTCAGCTGGAACGTCGATCGCAAGACCATGACGCCGAAGTTCATGTTCGACGCCGAGAAAGTCGGCGTGAAGGCGATCACCGTCGATGACATCGGCGATCCTTCGAAGCCTTATGTGCTTATCCACGAGGAGAACGTCGTCGCCTACGATCCCGACGCGGGCTGGAAGGCGGGTGACGTGCTTCCCGGTCGTTTGGTGAGCCGTGCCGGCGCCGAGGGCTCGGCCGCTGACAACGACCAGGTGACGAGCAAGTGGGAAGACGGTGTCTGGACGGTTGAGTGGACGCGCAAGCGGGACACCGGCCACCCGGAGGACGACAAGATCATCGAAGACGGCAAGGCCTACAACTTTGGCTTCGCGGTTCACGACGACAATGTCACCACTCGCTTCCACTACGTTGGCTTCCCGGTCTCCATAGGCTTCGGGGCCGAGGGTGATATCCAGGCAACGCCGCTTCAGTAAGCGGCTTGCCCCACGCATTTCGGGTTGGCGTCGCACCGGCACATGATGCGACCCCAGTCCGATCCCGGACAACTTCACAGGAAGGGGAGACGAGATGCGGCTCTGGAAATGGACAGGCGGGCTGACAGGCATCACCGTGCTGGTCGGCATAGGTGTCGGGGTTGTCGTTGGCGCGCCAGCCGCCGATGGCGTCGACCGGTACTTTTCGTCGAACAAGTTCTGCGCACAGACCTGCCATGTAATGGAGGCGACAGTGGCAGTCGAACTGGCAGAATCCGCCCACGGGACCACCATCTCCGGTGTCGTTCCGCAGTGCAAAGACTGCCATGTGTCCGAGGATCTGATCGGTGCCTATATCGATCACATCAAGGGGACGCGGGAGCTTTATGCCAACCTCATCCTGGGCATCGACACGGTAGAGGAGTTCGAGGAGGTTCGCTTTGATGCCGCGAACCGGGTGCGCATGCATCTTGTCAACAATGACAGCGAGAACTGCCGCTCCTGCCATGTGATGGAGAAGATCAAGCCCGAGCGCGTGCGCGGCCAGCGCCAACATGCCGAGGCACAGGAAAAGAACATCACCTGCATCGTGTGCCATTACGATCTGGTGCACAAGGAAACGGCGCTGTCCGAGGAGTTCGACGCCATCGTCAGTTCCTATTGATGAGGCGGGCCAAGATCGGGGCAGGCCTACACCGCCGATGATCCACCTCGCGGTCGGGCGTTGCGAGCGGCCTGCTGGACGAGGAGAAACTGATCCGGCCTGTGAAAAAGCCACCTGATGCCCGACCGAAATCTCGACCTTCCGCGGCACGCGGCGCAGCAATCACCCGGCAATCCAGGCACGTCTCGACTGACTGCGAGACGATTTCTCAGGGCCACGGTGAGAGGTGACCGGCTTGTCGTGCTTGGCTACTGGCCCCTGAAAGGCAGAATTCACGCTCGCGGTGAATGTTCGCTTCCACGGGCCACACCGCAGCATCTCATGGATGATGGAGCGGCAGGTCAAAGATCGTCTCGACCTCGGCGCGTGGCAAGTAGGGATAGCTGACCATGTCCAGCTTGGGCGGGCATCGGGTTGGGCGTGACATCGCTGACCAGCTGCACGTTCTCGCGCGCCGTCAGGCTGGCCACAAGGTTATAGAACTGAAAAACGAACCCGACATGATCTCGCCGATAGAGGGTCAAATCCCGGTCCTTGAGCGAGGACAGCTCCAAGTCGCGAAACCAGACCTTGCCCGAGGCCGCATGATCAAGCCCGCCGAGGATATTGAGCAGCGTGGACTTGCCGCTGCCGGACGGCCCGAGCAGCACCGCCAGCTCGCCGGAGTAAAGCTCTAGGTTGACGCCATCCAGCGCCCGGACCTGCAATTCGCCGGTGTCGTAAACCTTTGTCAGGTCTTGCGTTCGGAATACTGCGCCCATGATGCGCGCTTTCTCGGACAGGCAGCGCGCCGTCCACACCGGTGAGCATGGGCGAAGGCCAAAGAGATTATAGGGCCAGTCAAGCCGCGCTGCGCGGTGGAAATGCGGTCACAAGAGGGCCGCGTCCATCATGCGGATGTCCGCCTCAACAAGTGCGCGAAGAGGATGCTTGATTCTCCATAAATCTCACATTAACGTCAGATTTATGGAGGGGAAAACTGCAATTTCCAGAGGAGATCGCATATAAAATCTCTCTTCCAAAATACAATTTCCAATTGGGAGGAGATAGCGATGAATTACGTGAGCGAACCGGGAGCGATTCCAAGACGGGTGAATCGACTCCGAAAAATACTGTTTTCCTTTCCGTTCATCCTGTCGGCAATCGCCTTGCTCGCGGGGGGCGCACTGGCGCAGGACGCCAGGGTGTCAGGCGACGGATGGGCAAACAGATTTCTGGTCCGGGGCAGGCTTGCCGGTGTTCTCCCCGAAGATAGCGCGCGATACAACGTCCCCGTGAGAACCCATGTGTCCGATCAGATCATTCCGGAAATCGACCTGTCGTATTTCCTGACGGACAACATCGCGCTTGAAACCATTTGCTGCATCACGAATCACAAGATTTCCCTGGCTGGCGGCGGTCCGAACATCGGTGACGCATGGCTCGTGCCGCTTTCTGTAATGGCCCAGTATCATTTCCACGCCCGGAGCGGCGGCATAAAGCCCTATGTCGGGGCGGGTCCGGCGCTTGTGGTTGTTACCTCCGAGAGCCGCATGGGTCCGGCAACATCGTTCAATCTGGAGACCTACAATCCAGGCTTCGTGCTGCAAGCTGGTGTTGATATCAAGTTGAAGGACAACTGGTATCTCAACGCCGATATCAAGAAATTCTTCGTTGACATCAACGCACGGGTCACGACCGCCGGAGGCGCCGTTTTCGGCAAGGCCTCCATTGATCCTGTCGTCGCGGGTATCGGGATCGGGTATCGATTCTGATCACGATCTGCGACCGGAAAAGCGCGAATGCCCCGACTTGCCGGGGCATTCGCAGCAATGGCCACGAAATGACCACAGGGTAGGAGAAGCACATGGAAATTTTCTCGGGACTCGGGGTATCGAAAGCCATCGTCACGCGGTCCGCCCGGGTTGCCATCATCGTCGGGACCATCCTCAACCTTATCAACCAGAGCGACGCAATTTTCGGCTCCGCCGAAAGTGATCTTGCAAAGGCCGGCCTGACCTATTGCGTTCCGTTTTTTGTTGCTATGTATGGGGCGCTATCCGCAACGAGAGATTACAGGAAGAATTCCCTTGGCCAAGACCAGCGCCACAAGACAGATGAAGATCGGGGAGCTCGCGCGGCGCAGTCGCTTGAGTGAGCGATCGTTGCGCCATTACGAGGATCTCGGCATCCTGAATCCGGAGCGCAGCGACGGAGGGACGCGGACTTATGGCGAGCGTGACGTCGTTCTGGCAAAGCTGATCCAGAACATGCGGGATCTTGATATCCCGCTCGAAGTCATCGCATCGATCGCGGGGGTCCGGGCCCATCACTCCACCGGCGCAGGCTCTTCGCAAGAGGTGACGGCCAGGCTCGGTGAACTGTCCGATACCCTGATGCTCATGGCCCGCCTTGCTATCGAACTTCAGGGCGAAGTGAACAGTGTTTTGAGCGCGGTCAATGAATGCCGTGGCTGCAAGAACAAGCCATCCCGATCGGGATGTCCTACCTGTCCGATGAACACGGTATCGGAAACCTCGCCCTTGGCGGATATGATCTGGCGCGGCGAACCCGCCTGAGCCCTCAAACCTCGGCTGAATAGTCCAGTACACGCTCTCTGTGCTTGCCACGGAAATCCGTGGGCGTGATGCCGTAGAATTTCCTGAAGGCGGTTGCGAGCGTGCCGGTCGCGCCAAAGCCGGTGGCGGCGGCGATGTCGATCAGCGGCAGTTTCGTACTCTGGATCAGGTGATGCGCCCGCCGGACTCGCAATTGCTTGTAGTAATGGCCCGGCGAGGTTTCGAACACGGCGCGGAAACGCCGTTCTAGGCAGCGCTGCGAGATGTCTACCTGACTGGCGATCTCGGCGATGGAGAGCGGGTCCGAAAGATTCTCTCCCATGATGGCGAGGGCGTCCGACACGGCCTCGTCATAGAACTTGTGAAAGGCCTCTGGGGCGAAGGGCTGGGTACTGGAACTGGTGCGGATCTCGGGCAGGAGCAGGTGGCGGCCGATCTCGGTAATCTCTGACACGGGCGGGTCACGGGCTAGCAGGCCGATGACCAATTCCGCCGTTGCCGCGCGGCCCGCCGCAGTAATGATGCCGTTGGAGAATTCCGACAGGTTCTCGGTCAGGCGCGGCTGATCCTGGGTCTCGCGCAGGACAACCGCATCGGCCCAATGGGTCGTGACGGCGCCGGTCTCGATCTGGGTGCGGGCGATGAAGGTGGTGGCGGCATCGGCCAGCAGGATCACCGTGCGCCCCAGCCGTCGCATGCTGCGGATGCGTGCCATCCAGACGGCGGGATCGGCGGTTCTCGACGAAATGACAATGAGGAAATCGGCCAGACAGTGGTCGGGAATGACCGGCTCCGCCCGCACGAGGCAGGCGCCGGCCCCCTGAACGATCCCGGGTCGATCCGAAATGATCCGCCAGGCAAAGCGCTGTGCGCCATGCACCATGTTCGCGGTCTGGAGAGTGTGGATGATCGCGGCAAGCTCCAGATCGCAGAACTTGCCCTGCACGAAAATCTCGAAGACCGTGGTGTTGTGTTCTGATGTCGTCACGTCTGTCTATTCGAGTTTGATATCTTCGACGGGTTTCGGGTCTTTCGAAATACTTGGCCCACAATGGGCCAGGATATCCGGATGCCAGAACATCTTAGCATACGCAGACTTGCAAGCGCAGTTTCAAGCGGCCCCGGACACTCCCGCTGCCCCGCCTTGCAAGCGCTCCACCCGCGAAAGACCCCGATCAAGTCCTCCACGGAAACGGTCCTGCACAGGGCGGCACGAGGCAGTTCGACCTTCTCTCCGCGAAACGCGAGCCCCGCGTAGCCTGAAACCACCCAGCCGCGCTCTGGTTCCCAGAAGTGGTCGATTAGCGAAAAAAAATCCGTGCAGGCACCTCGGACATCCTCCGGTAATTCGATCTCTCCCCATGCGAGCGCGGCAAAGATTCCGCCCGCGTCCAGTACGCGATGGGCCTCGGCAAGATGCGGTGCCAAATCGAAGTGATGCAGCGCTTGCATGGACACCACCATGTCGACGCTATCTGATGGCAATGGTAGATTTTCCGCGCTGCACTTGACGTATCCCACGGGTGATGCGGCGGGCGCTGGGTAGGCGGATTTTGGTGGTTTCGGGTCCGTGGCAATGGCGAGGTTGAAATGCTTCGACATGAAGCCACTGATCTCGGCCTCGCCGGCACCGCATTCAACGATGACCCGGCGCTGTCGCGGCAACCCTGCGAGCCAGCGCATGAATTGCGCCGGCTCCAGAGACGGGGTGCTACGATCGCACATGTATTTCAGCCGACAAGCGACATGAACTTCTCGTGTTCCCCTTCAAGCATGGTGTGCGAAAGATCCGGCTTGGGGAACTGACCGCCCTTTGCCGCAGCGAAATAGGCAGAATAGGCCTTTTGCATCTCGCCCCAGACGTCACCAAAGACTTCACGCTTTGGCGGGATCGGAAACACGGAACACCCGATGATGTCGCTCGAAACATGGAAAATACCATGCGCATAGGGGCCCGACCCCAGACTGGCGACAGCGACGGGCAGGTTCTCGTAGCACCATTTTGTCAACTCGACCGCGGTATGCTCGAACAAGGCCGCGAAAATGCCCGCATCTATGGATGCACGGACCAGTTCGATGATTGCGGCCGCTTCCTCTGCCGTGCGCCCCGCGGGTCTATGGCCGGAATTCATCACGGCCCGCTCTCCTTGTACGCCGAAATGGCCCACAACGGGGATCCCGGCATCGACGATGGCGCGGATGTGAGGAACCGTTCCAAGCGAGGGTTCGATATGGACGCCATCGGCACCCAGCTTGACCACTTTCGCCGCGTTTCGCACGGATTCCTCGATGGAAATGCAAGCGGTGGTGTTGGGCATGTTGCAGATGATGAACGGGGAGGATGCGCCGCGGAGCACACCTTCCAGCATATAAAGCTGCTCCTCGAAATCCACAGTGGCCATCGACTTGTGCCCCATGAGCCCCATCGGACCGGGGCTGCCACAGCATAGAAGATCCATCCCGAGTTCCTCGGCCATGATCGCGCTCGGTGTGTCGTGGCACTCCATACCGACGATGCGCTCTCCCTTCTGGACCTTCTCCGCCAGATGTTTCATTCGGGTCTTTCTACGCTTTGCCATTCTGATTTCCTCCCTATGGACAGAACAAGTGATGAGATTCCGACGTTATCTGACATTAATGTTAGATTTCAACAAGAATCGATCCGATGCTCAAACTCGGCGGGAAAAGGTGAGGAATCCACTTGTCCCTCGCTTGTGGGGTCAGTGAATGTTGCCATCTCGAAAACCTGCCAGTTTTCCGAGCGACGTCGGTGCCGCTTATCCAGCCCACCAGATGACGAGATCGAATGGTCAAACTGTCAGAGGACGGCACGAACTGGCGGCGGGCCGGGTTGGTGTTCCATTCATCAACTCCCTGCACCGCCTCGCATTTCAGCTCGCAGCCTTGACGATACCTTTCGCGATCAGCTCGTCACTGAGGCCGATATCCGTCGACAAGAGCTTTGCTTTATCCTCACCCAACAGGCTCGGCGCCTGGCTCGCGGCCGGGCCTTCACCGTCAAACCGTGAGATGAGATGAAAGATGAGCAACACCGCGCGGGGCACAATTGGCGCCCGACATTCATCGCTGTTGCAATGAGTCTTCAATATCGCTTTGCATCTTTTCAACCGCCGCCTGCAGGTCCGCGATAAATGCGCGGCTGGCCATGGATGGCGTCGCGTAACCAGGGGTCAGGATCGAGACGCTGTTGGAAATGCGGGGCCGGAACCGGCGGATCGCCAGACGCGCCGGTTCCTGGGTTTGGAGAAGGTAACTGTAGGCCGTGATCATGTCGCAGACCATCACGCAGACCCCGGCGGCGACGAACTGCAGACCCGGCAGGAAAGTGCGCAGTTCAAGACGCTTGTTGAAGCGGCAGCCCGAGGCACGAAATGCGGCTTCGGTCTGCACGGCGGTGTTGTGTTCGTCGAAGAGCACCGCCATGGGACTTCCGTCGAGATTGTCGGGGGTTATGACGGGGGCGCGCGCCAAGGGATCGTCGGCGCGCAGCACACAAACGCATTCGAGATCGTACTCCACCTGCGCGATGGAGGCGCGGGGCGCGGGCGTTTCGGCGAAACCAACGTCGTATTGCTGTGAGGCAATCAGGTCTTCGATCACGTCCGAGGAACGCATGATGAGGGACAGCTCGAGATCGTCCTTGTCCAGCAGGAACCGCGTCAGCAGGCGCGGCAGGAATACGCTGGAGGCGGCCGGGTGGCAGGCGATCTTGAGCTTGCCCGCTTGCAGCGTGCTGATCCGGCTGAGCGTGCGTTCGGTGCGTTCGACCCGACCGAGGATTTCCTCGCATTCCTCCAGAAAGTAATGCGCCTCGGGGGTGGGGGTGAGCTTGCCCTGCATGCGCACGAAGAGCGCAAAGCCTAATTGATCCTCGAGCGTGCGGATCATGGTGGAGACCGCCGGTTGCGTGCGCCCTACGCTGCGCGCCGCCTGGCTGATCGAGCCCGACCGCATGACCTCGCGAAAGGTGGTGAGCTGGCGCAGGGAGAGATGCATTTTGCTCATAATCCAAATTGATGGACTCAAAGATATAATCAAATTGAATTTATAAGTTGTGTCCAGTGTAATTCCCAGAACGTCGGTGTGGGACAGGCACCGGCAAGGAGGAGGTCATGGATACACTCTCGAAATACCTGCTGACGACACTGATCTGCGTGGTGGCGCTCGGCCAGTTCGTTCAGGTCATCACGCGCTATGTCTTGCAGGTGCCGGTGATGGGGTTGGAGGAGACGATGCTCTATCCCACGCTCTGGCTTTATATCCTCGGTTCCGTGAACGCCTCGCGCGAGAACACCCATATCCGCGCCAATGTGCTGGAGATATTCATCAAGACCGAGCGGGGGCACAATATTCTCGCCATCCTGGGCGAGATCATCAGCCTGATCATCGGCCTGTGGCTGCTGTCCTGGGCCTGGGATTACACGCAATACGCCTGGCGCGTCTGGCGCGAGAGCCCGACGCTCTACATCCCGACCTTCTATTCTGACATCGCGCTCCTCGTGGGGCTGGGACTGATGATGGCCTACACCGCCTCGCATCTCGCGGCGCATGTCCGCCGTCTCGCACAAGGAAGCGCGTCATGATCGAGATCGCCCTTCTGGCCATTGCCCTCCTGGTGATCACGCTGACGCTGGGGGTGCCGCTGCCCTACTGCTTTGGCGCGGCGCTGATGGTGATGTACTTCCTCGGCGACGTGACGATGAAGGGCATGATGCTCTGGGGGTTCCAGCAATTGGGCAACCCGGTGTTGCTGGCCATTCCGCTCTTCGTCTTGGCCGGCACGATCATGTCCGAGAGTGGCATCGCCGCTTCGCTGCTTCGCTTCGTCAACGCCTTTATCGGCCATGTACGCGGTGGGCTGGGCGTCGTGGCGGCCGTCTCCTGTGCGGTGATCGGGGCGATCTCCGGCTCGGGCCTCACCGGCATCGCGGCCATCGGCCCGCTGCTTATCCCAGAGATGGAAAAGCGCGGCTATCCGCGCGAATACGCCACTGCCCTGATCGCCAATTCCTCGATCCTCGGGCTGCTCATCCCGCCCTCGGTCACGATGATCGTCTATGGCTGGGTCACCGACACTTCGATCCTCGCCTGTTTCCTGGCCACGCTCGGCCCGGGCCTGCTGATCATGGTGGCGTTTTCCGTGATCAACCTCGTGATGAGCCGCAAGTTCAACCTCGTCCTCGATGACAAGCCGTCGTTTTCGGAACTGTCGGGCGAGGTAGCGCGGCGCGGGTTTCACGCCTTTCCGGCGCTTCTGATGCCGGTGATCATCCTCGGCGGCATCTATGGCGGGATCATGACGCCCACCGAGGCCGCCGCCGTCGCCGTGATCTACGCGGTGCCGGTTGGCTTCCTGATCTACAAGGGGCTGAAATGGTCGAATTTCCTGTCGGCGGGGCGCGAGGCCGCAACGGCGGTGGGCGCGATAATGATGATGATCCTGTTTTCCATGATCCTCAGCCAGATGTTCGTCTATGAAAGCATCCCGCAGCAACTGGTGCAGGGCATCTTCTCGATCACCGAGAACAAGGTGCTGCTGCTGATCATGATCAACATCCTGCTATTCCTGGTGGGCATGGTGGTCAATGACGTGACCGCGATCATCCTGATTGCGCCGCTTCTGCTGCCCTTGATGAACGCCATCGGGGTGAGCCCGGTGCAATTCGCCGCGATCATGGGGGTCAACACCGCCATGGGGGGCGTGACGCCGCCCTATGCCTCGATCCTCTATCTTGGCGCGCGGATCGGCAAGGTGAAGGTCACCAAGGTGATCCCGCCCGCGATGAAGCTCATTCTCTTCGGTTACGTGCCGGTGGTGTTCCTCACCTCGCTCTGGCCGGACCTGTCGCTCTTTCTACCGCGTTTCTTCGGCTACGACGTGGCCCCCTGACTACACCCCTCAACCCAAACCCAACACGGAGGATTATCCCAATGAAACATACCATGCTGGCCACCGCTGCCGCCGCGCTCATGGCGCTCACGCCCATGGCCGAGGCGCAGGACCTCAAGATGAGCCATGTCCGCCCGCAGGGCGCGACAATCGACGTCGAGCTCAAGGCCTTTGCCGAGTCGGTGGGTGAGGCCACCGGCGGCGATGTTAGCGTCAATATCTTTGCCGCCTCCGCACTGGGCGATTACACCACGGTGCAGGAGCGCATCAGCGTGGGCGCCATCGACATGGCCACGCAGCCCGCCGCCACCGCCGCCGATCGCCGCATGCAGATCAGCTCTTTCCCCTATCTCGCTGGTAACTGGGAGCAGGCCCGCGCGGTCTATGGCCCCGGCGGCGTGGTGCGCGAGGTGATGGCCGGGCTTTATGCCGAGCAGGACATCACCATGCTGGCGGCCTACCCCGTGTATTTCGGGGGCATCTCGCTCAATGTCGACAACCCGCAGGCTGGATCGGTCGAACCCAACGGCATCAAGGTGCGCGTGCCGGGCATCAAGAGCTTTCAGCTGACCGGCGAAGCGCTCGGCTACATCCCGTCGCCGATCCCGTTCTCCGAGGCGTTTACCGCCGTGCAGACCGGCGTCGTTGATGGTGTGATCGGATCCGGGGCCGAGGGCTACTATGCGTCGTTCCGCGACGTGACCAAGACCTATATCCCCGCCAATACCCATTTCGAGGTCTGGTACATGATCATCTCGAACGAGAGCCTTGCCGGGCTGTCCGACGAGGATCAGGCGGCGCTCAAGGACCAGGCGGCGGCGTTCGAGGCAACCCGCTGGGAGGTGGCCGAGGCCGATCAGGCGCGCAACGAGCAGCGGCTGGTAGATGATCTGGGTGCGACCGTGGTTGCGCTGAGCGACGAACAACTGGCCGCAATGGCCGCCAAGGCGCGCGCCGATGTCTGGCCCGCCGTGCTGGAGGATGTAGGCGCCGATTGGGGCCAGGCGATCCTCGACAAGGTGGCGGCGAGCAACTGAGCCTCAATAGGACAGGGCGGCGCGTGCCGCCCTGTCGTCGCTCAAGCCGGGATCGGAACCCATGAGCAGCGATTATGTCATCATCGGCGGCGGGGTCGTCGGCCTCTCCACCGCCTGGGGCCTGCTCAAGCGCGGGCTTCGGGTGACGGTGCTGGATGGTGATGACGGGTCGTTCCGGGCCAGCCGGGGCAATTTCGGCCTTGTCTGGGTGCAATCCAAGGGCATGAACCAGCCGCGCTATGCGCGCTGGTCGCAAACCTCAGCCGCCGCGTGGGCCGAGTTCGCCGCCGAGTTGGGCGAGGCCACGGGGCAGGACCTCGGGCTGGAGCAGAAGGGCGGCTATGATTTCCATTTCACCGAGGAGAGCCTTCAGGCAACGGTAGAGAACTACGAGGTGCTGAAGGAAAAACTGGACGGCAATTACCCGTTCGAGGTGCTGGGCCGCAACGCCCTGCGCAAGGAAGAGCCGCATATCGGACCCAAGGTCATGGGCGCGATCCTGCATCATCAGGATGGCCATGCCAATCCGCTGCGCCTGCTGCGCGCGCTCGCCGCCGATGTGCGGCGCATGGGCGGGCGGGTGCTGACCGGCAGAACGGTGACGGATGTGACCAAGCCCGACGGCTTCCGCGTGGTCTGCGCTGACGGCGCTATCGTCGAGGCGGGCAAGCTGGTGCTGTCGGCAGGGTTGGGTGCGGCGCTGCTTGGGCCAAAGCTGGGCTTCAAGGCCCCGGTGCGGCCACAGCGCGGGCAGGTGCTGATCACCGAGAAACTGCCCAAGATCATCAACCGCCCGTCGCTCATCGCGCGGCAGGTGGACGAGGGCGGCGTGCAGATCGGGGCCACGAACGAGGAGGTGGGGCTCGACGACGGCGTGACTCAACCGGGCCTCTCAAGCCTCGCCGCCGAGGCGATCGCCGCCTACCCGGTGCTTGGCCGCGCGCAGCTTGTGCGGTCATGGGGCGCGCTGCGGGTGCTCTCGCCCGATGGCTTGCCGATCTATCAGGAGAGCGCCGAGATGCCTGGCGCCTATCTCGTGACCTGTCATAGCGGCATCACGCTCGCCGCAGCACATGCCCGGTTCCTGCCCGACTGGCTGGAGGGGACCGAGGCAGCACCCGACCTGGAGGTGTTCGGTGAAGCCCGCTTTTCTTGAATTGTCCCCCGCTGTGCACCGCGTGCCGGTGCGCTTTGCCGGGGAAACGCTGATGCTGCCCGAGGGCGCGAATCTGGCCGCCGCCCTGCTGGCCGCCGGGGTGACGGTGCTGCGGCACACGCCAGTCTCGGGCGCGCCGCGCGCACCCTTTTGCATGATGGGGGCCTGTTTTGACTGTCTGCTCGAGGTGGAGGGCGTCGTGCGGCAGGCTTGCATGATCGAGGTTACCGAGGGGCTCGAGATCGCCCGCCCGCATGAGGGGCCTTGCGATGACACGCTTTGACCTGGCCATCATCGGCGCGGGGCCCGCCGGTATGGCCGCTGCCGCTACGGCGGCGGAGGTGGGGATGTCGGTTTGCGTGCTGGATGAACAGCCCCGCGCGGGCGGGCAAATCTATCGCGAAGTGGAGCGCGCGGCGGGCCTGCGCGGGGATATTCTGGGCAAGGATTACACCCAAGGCGCGCCGCTGGTGGCGGGGCTGCGGCAGGCGGGGATCACGCATGTCGGCGGCGCGGTGGTCTGGGCCATCGAGCCGGGCTTTCGTCTTTCCTACACCTGCGACGGGGCAGCGGCGCAGGTCGAGGCGGCGCGCGTGTTGCTCGCCACCGGTGCGCTGGAACGGCCCATGCCGCTCCCGGGCTGGACCTTGCCAGGCGTGATGACGGCAGGGGCGGGGCAAATCCTGCTCAAGCAGTCGGGCGTCTTGGCGCGGCGCGCGGTGCTGGTGGGCTCGGGCCCGCTGCTTTATCTCATTGCGGTGCAGATGGTGCGGGCAGGCACGCCGCCCTTGGCACTGGTCGAGACGCAGAGGCGCGCGGACCTCATCCGTTCCGCACAGCATTTGGGGGGCGCGCTGCGCGGCTGGCGCTACCTGCTCAAGGGGCTGGGCCTGCTGGCCGAGATCGCGCGCGCCCGCGTGCCGCGCCATACCGGGGCCACGGAGATTGAGGTCGAGGGCGAGGGCCGAGCCGAGGCGGTGTCCTTCGAGAGCCGGGGCAAGCACCACCGCATCGCCTGCGAGACGGTCTACCTGCATCACGGCGTAGTGCCGAACACGCAAGCCGCGCGCTCCCTTGGTGTCAGTCATAAATGGAACGCGGCGCAGGCTTGCTTCGTGCCGGTCCTCGATGAGTGGGGCCAGAGCGATGTGCCCGGGGTTTGCATCGCCGGGGATGGGGCCGGGATCGGCGGGGCCAGGGTGGCCGAGATCGCCGGGCGGCTGGCCGCGTTGAAGCTGGCCGAGGAAGCCGGGCGCTTGTCCGCGTCCGACCGTGATGACAGGGCCACCCCGTTACACGCTGCCCTGTCGGTCGAGCGGGCGGCGCGGCCCTTTCTCGATGTGGCCTATCCCCCTTATGCTGGCGCCATCGCGCCGGCCGACACCACCGTGATCTGCCGCTGCGAGGAAGTCACCGCTGGCGACATAAGAAATTACGCCAGGATCGGCTGCCTTGGCCCCAACCAGACCAAGGCCTTTGGCCGTGCGGGTATGGGGCCGTGCCAGGGCCGTTATTGCGGATTGACCGTTACCGCCCTGTTGGCCGAGGCGAACGGGCAATCGCCCGATGAAACCGGCTATTACCGCATACGCCCGCCGCTCAAACCGATTACGCTGGGCGAGCTGGCCTCCATGGACGGGCCCGAGAAGGACGCGGCAGGATAGGATCACCGCATCATGCAACGGATCGGACCCGACCAAAGCATGAGCAAGCGCATCAAGGACAGTGCAGCGAAATCGGCCGCATCTCCCCGGTGTTGACGGGGCTATTCGTCGACCTTGGATATCATGATCGGCCCAAGGGTCAGGACGGCCCGGAACGGGGGTGGGCTGCAGACGCAGTCCAAGCTTGTTCCTTCATGGGCCAGGTCCGCGGCGCGGGCGTGGGCAGTCTCGGCCTCGTGCGCGGCCAGCAACTCGTCGATCTCGCCCGCCACTGGACGCAGCTCAAGAAATCAGCCCTCGCACGTCCGCACGGCCTGACCAGCCCGCAGCGCCGCAACCCGCGCGCGGTCGCAACCATTCATGAAGCAGCAATACAGCCTATGCGTCGAGGTGCTTCTCACGACGGAAGTAGAATATCCCGGTCTTCGCGACGATGAATGGGCGCGACATGGTCTACCGGCTCCGTTCAACTTCAAGGAGCTGGAGCGAAACGACTCTTTCAGTTGAGGAAGTGGTGCCGCTGAAGGGACTCGAACCCCCGACCCCATCATTACGAATTGTTTGGTGGTTTGGCTGGACCGTGTTGCATTCGGGCGCATCGCGCCTGCTCAGTTCTTACAACACTTTGGTACGAAACGCAATTTTCTAGTCTTGATCTTGCACGACGTCGCACCCGCCCGTCACCGGTTGTACTCCGCTCCCCTACTAATCCCCTACAGATTTCGGTTTGCCCTACTAATCCGACAAAAGCCTGTGCTGGTGCGACGCTGGTGCCTCTCACTTGAGGCATCCCCTACACCCCACCCCAAGCACGGCGACACCGAGGCTAGGCGGGGTAGGCCCTCTCGTGGTGAGGCCTCTCTGGAGCAAGGGGCGATAGAGCAGGCAGCACGCCGGCCGATGCGATGTCGCCTTAAATACATGAAACTACTTAAGCTTTGGGAACGGCACGACGTTCGGAACCTGCACAGCCTAGAAGGCACTTTACGGGTCAGACGGTACGCTCTAGATTGTAGGGATTAACTATATGATGAGGGTTGCTCGACAATGAATACAACAGATTGGTCCGCAATTGTCGGCAAGTCCGGAAATGATCAATACGAGCAGCGTATCGCGGCTTTGAAAGCAAAAAATATCGACACCGCCTCTATAGAAGCGACCGTCACACAAACCATTCAGAATCTCAAGGAGCAAGCGTCTCGGTCGTTTGTGATTTTCGGTGAACCGCAGAGCGGAAAAACAGAAATGATGATTGCTCTCAACGCCAAGCTGCTCGACGAAGGGTATCCGATCATCATCAACTTGCTTACGGACAGCGTCGACCTGCTCGACCAAAGCCTAAAGAGATTTCGCGGCTCTGGTCTTAACCCCTCTCCAAAGCAGTTCAACGATCTTCCTAGTGACCCTAAACGTTTACGTGGGCAAGAGTGGGTAGTCTTCTGTAAGAAAAACGCACGAGACCTAGAAAAACTCATCGAGTTTCTTAGGCTGGAAAAGGGACTGATTGTAATCGATGATGAGGCTGACTACGCGTCACCGGATGGAAACGTTAATAAGCCGGAGTACGAAAAAACTAAGATCAACAAGCTGATCTCCACTCTTATTGGCGACGATGGCAAATATCTAGGTGTCACGGCAACACCTGCGCGTTTGAATTTGAATAACACATTTGACAACCAGAGCGAACGATGGGTCGATTTTGCACCGCATCCATACTACGTTGGGCAGGATTTCTTTTTCCCACACAGCGAGCAGTGCGGATATCGCCTACATACGTTTGATGCACATGAAGGCAATGAGAGAGCAGAAATTCAGAAAGCAATATTGCACTTTTTGTGTGGTGTTGCGGAATTGCATGGGCTGGGAAAGGCCCAAAATTACACTATGCTCGTCCACACAAGTGGAAAAAAGGTAGAGCATGCGGAAGATGTGGAGCTAATTCAATCAACACTTGCGACCCTTTCGAATGCACAAAGTCCAGGATTCGAAGCGCTCCGAAAGAAGCTTTGGAATGTCGCTTCTGAATATGGAGAGGCGGACAATATTGGCGAGTTTGTTCTGCGAAACATTAGAAAGAACACATTAGTTGAGATCAACTCTCGAAACCCAAAGCCGGGAAAGGTGGCGGAAATAGCCAATCCAACTAGCCTGTTCTCCTTTGGTGTTGGCGGGAATATTATTTCCCGCGGAGTCACCTTTGATAACTTGCTTTCGATGTACTTCACACGTTCAGTCAAGGGAAAGTTTTCGCAAGACACTTACATTCAAAGAGCCCGGATGTTTGGAACTCGCGAAGGATACAAGGAATATTTCCAGCTCTGGATACCTGAAAGTGTGATGGGGAATTGGAGCAAGTGCTTCGCCTTTCATAAGCTAGCACTAGAGGCTTTACGGAGTGGCGCGGGGGCGCCGGTTTGGCTCTCTGACCACAAAACGACGCCCACCTCTCCTGCTTCCATTGACAAGTCAAGCGTAGATTTTGAAGGCGGAGAAATGTCCTTCGCGATCTTTGACTTTGACGAGCAACGCTTCGAAGAACTATTTCAAAGAAAGGATAGGGACGATCTTGCGGTTTTGGCAGACCTCTATGCCGCACTAAATACTGACGAATTTCCCCAGTATGTCCGAAATTATCTTGAGCAGGAACTGCAACCCGGATCGAGACTAATTTCGTTTCATCCCCCGAGTGGTTTTGGCACAGCCGCAAGCAAATATACAGAGGAAGAAAAGCGGGATATTCGAAGAACGAAAGGAATATTTGCTACAAACGAGTATAGGAGAAGTGAACTCCCAAATGCTCGGCATCATCTGAAAGTATTTCATAACGGACTTGGTAAGGCTCGATTGTTTTACAAAATCAACGGCGGCGCCATTAAGTTTATCCAGAACCGAAAATGATCTCCGATACCGCAAGATATCATGGCTCTTTCTTTTCCCTTCTTTTTGAGGAAGTGAGCCTAGGCGTGAAAATTGAGAGGTTGGCCGACCTAGGAACAGGCTACTACCTGTTGGAGGGAAGTGTTCCGGTCTACTTGAAACACTCGACTCGGCGGAAGGGGCCTTGGACGTTCAACTTCTTCCGTTCACATCAAGAGGCCCAGCAAACACTCTTTGAAACTTTTGGAGAGTGCTTCACTTGCATGATTTGCGGCCGAGATGGGGTAGCCGGCCTTAGTATGGTCGAGTTCAGGCACGTACTTGATGGAAATTTCGAAGAACAGGAGTGTGTTTCAGTACGGCGTCGACTAAAGACCATGTATCAGATCAAAGGCCGGGATGGCGAACTTGCTAGGCGTATCGGTCGCCGATCCGTGTTCGAAAAACTAATAAAATCAATGGAAAGAGCGCAGGTAGCATGATTCATATTCATCCATTTCCAGCAAGAATGGCCCCAGAAATCGCCCTTCGGGGTCTTGAGAACTTGCAGACGGATGCTCTGGTTCTCGACCCCATGTCCGGTTCCGGAATGGTCATTGGTACTGCCTCAAAGCTTGGTCTCAACTCCATTGGCTACGACCTCGACCCTCTTGCATGTTTGATTTCAAGGGTGAACGGCACTTCCGTCAACCCAAAAAAGGCAAGAGAGCTTTGCGTGCAGCTATTGGAACAATGCCAGCAAGTACAGCCGACAAGGATCGAGCTTTCTTGGATCGACTTGGACAAGGAGACTTGCCAGTATGTTGATTTCTGGTTCGGGAAAAAGCAGCAAGCGCAACTTAGAACTCTTAGCTACCTTCTTGTTGCCCGGCCTTTCACCTCAAACCAGAAATATTTGGACCTATTGAAAGTTGCTGTATCCCGGCTGATTGTTACCAAGGAGCCGAAAGCGTCACTGGCCCGTGACACTGCACATAGCAGACCACACCGGACGATCTTAGAGAACGACTTTGATGTATTTCAAGCACTACCCAAGTCTGTCGAACACGTGCTGTCGGCACTCAACCCTGAGAAAGTCTTGAAGCAAACTAGAACCTATCGTGGTGACGCGCGCAAGATGGGGCGGCTTGTTGATTGCTCGGTAGATTGCATTGTGACCTCTCCTCCTTACCTGAACGCAATCGACTACATGCGAGGCCATCGGCTTTCTTTGGTCTGGTTGGGGTATAGTGTATCCGAACTCCGGAAAATCCGCGCTCGTTCGGTAGGCGCTGAAGTGGTTGACAATCGCGCGGATTGTACCGAACTCAAGGCTTTTTTTTCATCCTTGCATGAAAGTGTCGATGACAAAAAAAGGCGAATATTGCGGCGCTACTATCGCGACCTATGTGCGCTGACCGATGAGGCCTACAGGGTGCTCAAGCCACAACGCACTGCTACATACGTTATTGGGAACTCTAGAATTAAGGCGCAAGAAGTCAGGAATTCCGATCTACTGATTACTGCCGCAAGCAAAAGCGGTTTTCGTGTTGTAGATAGCTACGAACGGGATATTCCAGAGAACCGCAGATATATGCCGTTTCATAATTCATCTGGCTCATCCCTCTCCAATCGGATGAGATCGGAACATGTAATCGTTTTTGAAAAGTAATTCGGAATTCTGATTCCCGCAGCTGACCCCTGTCGGCGGAGAGCGCTGCGCCGACGGGGGTCTACATCTGCCGAGATTTCCCATCATAACTGGGTACGTGCTTAATACTTCTCCGATCAAACCCAGATGTTTGGTCGCAATGAGGCCAGTTCAACACTTGCCTGGAACTGGATGGAGCTTCACTCTTCATGACTCTCTCCCACACAGCCACATAACATGATGAAAAGTCGAGCTTTTTCTCGACATGTGCCTATAATGGAGCGTGGCCAGAAGGAGGTCACGATGCCCAGCCTACGTCTTACCCGCCGCGCGGTTGATGAAATCCCCTTTGCCCGGAAGGGGCAAGTACTCTACCGAGATACGATGCTCCCCGGCTTTGGGCTACGTGTCGGTGCGCAATCCAAGGTGTACTTCGCCGAAGGGCAGGTGCACCGCCGCACGCGGCGCGTCACCATTGGCCGGGCAGACGTCTTTGCGCCCGAGGTTGCCCGCAAGAAGGCGCTGACGATCTTGGGGGACATGGCTGACGGGCATGACCCAAACGCCGAAAAGCGCCAAGAGGCTGCCGAACAAGTGACGCTGGAACTGGCGCTGAAGCGCTTCTTGGAGGTGCGCAGCCTGTCAGCGCATACCGTCAGCCACTACCAACGCACCGAGCGCCTGTACCTCAAGTCGTGGCGTAAGAAGCCGTTGAACGCGATCACCCGCCAGATGGTGCTGAAAAAGCATCAGGACATTGGCAAGAAGCATGGCGAGACCACGGCCAATAACGTAATGCGGCACTTCCGGTCGATCTATAATTTCGTTGCCGCCACCCAAGACGACTTCCCGCCGAACCCGGTGCAAATCCTGACGCAGGCGCGGGCATGGTATAAGGAACGGCGGCGTCAGACGGTGATTACCGCGTTGGACCTGCCTGCATGGTGGGGAGCCGTGATGGCGGAGCCGGAGTATTCGCGGGACTTCCTGCTGACCGCGCTGTTCACCGGGATGCGCCGGGGTGAACTGACCAAGCTCCGCTGGGAGAATGTGGACCTGAACAGCAAGGTTCTGCATCTGCCGACCACGAAGAACGGCGACCCGCTGAACCTCCCGCTGTCCGATTTTCTGGCCGACCTGCTGAGTGAGCGCTGGGTGCGCAACAACGGCTCGCCTTGGGTCTTTCCGGGGCCGGGCAAGAGCGGCCATCTGGTTGAAACCAAGAAGTTCCTCCTTCGCGTGTCAGCCGGGTCCGGCGTTAGCTTCACCCTACACGACCTTCGGCGCACCTTCATCACCATCGCGGAAAGCCTTGACGTGCCCTACTACGCGCTCAAGCGCCTGCTGAACCACCGCACCAACGGCGACGTGACCGGCGGCTATATCGTGGTGAACGCCGAACGCCTGCGCGAGCCGGTGGAATTGGTGGCTAAGCGCATTTTGGAACTATCCGGATCGTAAAGATTCGGATTCCTTAGAATTCGGGTTCCTTCATCGGGCCGCTTGTCGAAGTTGTCCGGTGGTTCCATTTGCGCTGTGTTGCTGCCAGCTTCCACCGACAGAAACCTCTATAGCGGGTGATCTCCTATGCTTCGGCGACGCGCGCGGGCGCGTGCTGGCGCTGGAGTGTCTTGGACGGCACTAGAATCGCAACGAACATTTCTTGACCCTCGCCATAACCTGCGCCATCAAAGCATGGCGAAAGCAAACCCAAAAGCGGGGTCGCAGCCGTGGGGCGGTGAAAGTCCGTAGTCGCGACGGGGAAGGCTATGGCCGATCGGAATATAGATCGTGCTAACCGACCGGGGCGTATGGCCGAGACATTAGGGGAAGTGGGCATCAATTGCGTGCTTCCGGGCATCAGCTTCAACTGAGCCGTGCTCCGTCACGCTCTGCGAAAGTACCGAAAATGAAACATTCGTACCTATTGGGGGCAGAATACCCCCAATCCACCGCTACAAGCACGAAGCCTCGTAACCCAAAAACGAAATCGCTTCTAACAACCAAAGACGTCGCGCGCCTTACTGGCCTGAGCGCCTCGTACTTCGAAAAGGGCCGCGTCTATGGCTACGGCCCAAAATTCATCCGCCTGAAATCAATTGGTAAAACCGGCAAGGTTCTCTACCGTGTTGAGGCGGTCGAAGAATGGCTGAAAGAGCAGGAGTGTGAGCCGGGGGTGTACACCCATGGTCGGTAATCTGGCACCCAACCCCGCGCGCGCCATCGAATTCCTGCACTGGCTGAACCCTGACGCGCCCATCTACCTCGAGTCCATGGCAAACCAAGGAGAAGCAAGGCCAATCGCAAGGCGGTTTTCCCGGCTGGAAATCTCGGAGGCGACTTCCTTCGTTGCATCCGGCAACTCGGACGATGCCCAGCGCAATATGTACTTCCTACCGAATGCAGAATTCTTGGAAGGCAACCGCAAAAAGCAGAACCTTTCCGCCGTGCGTTTCCTGCATGTTGATCTGGACTACAAGGACTATCCGGGAACGCCAGAGGAACAGGCCGACTTCGTCATAGGCATTCTGCATGATGACAAGAAGCGCCCGAAAGGTGTTCCGCTGCCGTCCGCCATCTGGGAGACGGGTGGCGGCTGTCAAGCGGTGTGGAAGCTGGATGAGCCGCTGGACATCCAGAAGGCCGAGGAACTCAACAAAGCCCTGCTATTTGTACTTCAGGGCGGACCGGGGACGCACAATGCCGACCGGTTGTTGCGCCTGCCCTGGACGATGAACTGGCTGAATGACAAGAAGCGCGCGGATGGCCGTGAACCTGCCTTGGCGTGGGCTTTCGAGCCGATGGATCTGACCAAACCTCCCCGCACCTACTCGGTGGCTGACTTCCGGGTGAAACTGCCCAAAGAGGCAGCCAAACCCGCCGGGAAGCCTTCGGCGTTGGCCGCACCTATGGTCGAGGTCGAACCGCTCCCGCTCCCCGACCATCTCTATGAAGTGCTGCCGCCTGAACCGGAATGGGTCGAAGCAATCATGACCGGGAACAATCCGCCGGGGAAGACCTACGTATCCCGTTCGGAACTGGTATATGCCGCCGTTTTCTGGATGCTTGGGAAAGGGATGCAACCGGGGCACGTTTTGTCGATCATTGTGTCGCCGGACGTGGGCATTAGCGCCCATGTTCTCGAAAAACCCAACCCGCTTGCCTATGGGCACCGTCAGGTGGTGCGTGCAATGGCTGCGATTGAATTGCGTACTGGCGGCTGGCCGGTCCGTGATGATGACGGTCGTCCCATCAAAAATTTCCCGCAGAACATCCGCTACGCGCTGGCTGTGGTGGGTGTCGATGCCCAGCGCAACACGTTCACGCAAACGGACGAGTTTCGCGGCTACGGCCTTGATGGGCGCGACCTGAACGATATCGCGGAAATTCTGTCCAGTGCGTTCCTCCGCGATTTGGATTTCGTCGCGGCACCGACATACGTGAAGCGCGAATTGTTGGCGGTTGCACATGAGCAGCAATACCACCCTGTCGAGGATTACCTTGACGGGCTG
Source organism: Roseovarius sp. A46 (assembly GCF_004126395.1). Classification (NCBI taxonomy): domain Bacteria; kingdom Pseudomonadati; phylum Pseudomonadota; class Alphaproteobacteria; order Rhodobacterales; family Roseobacteraceae; genus Roseovarius; species Roseovarius sp. A46. The sequence goes on from NZ_PVWS01000001.1 coordinate 168,983, forward strand.
GTGTGGGACGGGACGCCGCGTATCGACAGGTGGCTGGCGGTCTACTGTGGTGCAGACGACAACGAGCTGAACGCCGAATTCGGCAGCAAGCTCTTGATCGCGGGCGTGCGCCGTATCAAGCAGCCGGGCGTGAAATTCGACACAATGCTTGTGCTCGAAGGTGCGCAAGGTGCGGGCAAATCCCAAATCGCCCAGCGCCTAGCAATCCGCGATGAATGGTTCTGTGGCAGCCTCGACCTCAAGAGCGACGACAAGACCAAGGCCGAAATGTTGACCCGTGCATGGATTGTCGAGTGCCAAGAACTGGACGGGATGAACAAGACCACCAGCCAGAGCTTGAAGAAGTTCCTGAGTACAGCCGTCGATATGTTCCGCCCGGCATATGCTCGCAACGCGGCGGAATACCGTCGTCACTGTATTATTTTGGGTACGACCAATGAACTGGCATACCTACGCGACTTGACCGGCAATCGTCGCATCTGGCCGGTGACAGTCGGGGAGATTGATCTCGGGCGCTTTTCCGCTGACGTTGATCAGCTTTGGGCCGAAGCGGTTGTGCGTGAGGCGGCGGGCGAATCGATTAACTTGTCGCCGCATCTGTGGGATGTCGCCAAGAAGGTGCAGGGTCGGCGTATGGTCGAGGATGCCTATGCGGACGTGCTGGAGGACGCCTTTGGCGAGACCAAAGGCCGGGTATCTATGGACAGCGTGAAGCTCCTCCTCGGCCTCGACACGGCGCGTATGTCACCGGTGGACAAGCGGCGGATCAATGCGGTTATGGCCAAGCTGGGGTGGGACTACGGTACCCATCGCCTGCACGATCTCGGGCGGCGGGACAAGGCTCAGCGCAAGGGGTTCGTGCGTGGCGATGCCGACGAACGGAAGGTCGAGTACATTGCTCGCCGGGTCGACGGGGGCATCGTGGTCATCGACCGCCTAGACGCGCAACGTCATGAGGAACCGCCGTTTTGAACGGCGTGGCGTACCTTGTAACGTAACATAAGGCCCAAACTGGCCTGCACTACCCGGCGGGGCGCTATGGTGCCCCGCCTTATTTTATTTCTGAAACCTTCAGAGCTAAGTTACGGTTACAAGTTACAAAAAGGCCAGCGGCAGACAAATTTGCTACGGGCGTTTGAGGGCGGCAGAGGGGCGCGTAGGACACATTGGGCAAAGGGGGTGGCGCAACCCCTAGGTGGGGCCTGTATGGCCCTCTCCGGGCCTCTCCGCCCCGTTGCATAATGCTGGCGGATAGGTTGCCCCTCACGCCGGGGTCAGCTTATACGGCTAATTGACGCTCAGCGTTTGGGTCTGCCAACTATCGCGTTCAGGAAAATACCGGATCGTGCCGGTAAACGTGCCCCTCAGCATCGCCCCGAATCCATTTTGTGCGTCAAAGTGCCCGTTCACTTGGTATAGGCAATCTCCGGCATGACCAGTGCCCGCACCGTATCGCGATGGAAACTCGGCGGTTGACGGTGCAACTAGCGTCCGCCGCACGTCCGCTTGGATCATGACGTAGGCTTGGGACGCCTTCTGGTCGGTGCACTGGGCTAGGCGTTCCGCTTCTGCCAAGGCAGACCTGCGGGCCGCTTCGACAGCATGGGCATCGGGATCAAGTTCGCGCAGTTCCTCGAACCAACGGTCCTCGTCGATTTCGCGCAGTTCCGTCAGGAAGGCGGCGGGATCGCTGGCCCGAAGCTCCGCCAGATGCGCCTCCCGCTGTTGTTCAACTATGGTTGCGCCTTGGACGGCAAAGAACCCCGTGACGGCAAGAAGAAGCAATGCCTTACCTCGATGCCGAAAATGGGGAAAGCCCTTGCCGGTGAGCAACGTAAAGACGAAGACGCAGAACAGCAGGATGGCAATGGTGGTCTGGGCGTTCGCGCTTTTCTGCTGAATGAGGTACAGGGCGACGCCCAAGGCGACCAGCTCCAACATCACGATCTGGGAACGGACGAATACGCGGAACACTGACGCGCTCTGTTTCTTAATGCTACTGCTCATAACGGCCTCTTTACTAACGAAATCGGCCACCAGAGTTTCCTCTGGCAGCCGGGGAGTTAGTAAGCCGCCGCAAGACGACCGCGCTGGCCTTTAGGCCGGAGCCCTGGACATACGCCAGTGCCTCCCCGACCATAGGGATCGAGGAGGTGTCATTTCGGCCGACACCGGCCGCTTGCGGTGGGGTTACTACGCCCCGAGACTGGCTCTTTCTGCCAATCCTGAGCGCAGCCTAGCCCGGATGTCTGAAAATCGAAAGCGCAAACGTCACCTCGCGGCTATGCCGAAGGTGTTGATTCCAGTTCCGAATTTGCTTTGAAGGCGGAGAAGAGTGGTGCCGGTGATAGGACTCGAACCTACGACCCCATCATTACGAATGACGTGCTCTACCAGCTGAGCTACACCGGCATCCTTCTCTCGTTCGGCCCTACTATGGCCCTACTAGTTCCAACGCGCCACCTGTAAGCGACTGGCTTTTAACATCATTCACGAGCGGACCCGCTACTTACGAATGACGTGCTCTACCAGCTGAGCTACAGCGGCCACCTTCTCGCCCGCGGGCCGGGTCTGGCGCGGCGGGACCGGGTGCCGCTTTAACCGAGCCGGGGGCAGGGCGCAACAGGAATTGCGCGCGCGCCCACGCGCCCGGTCCGGTGCTCCGAGAAATCCGCCCATGCCACCTTTCGCCCGGTCGCGCGGGGCGCTAACGTCGCGGCGAAAGACGGGGGGCGAAATGTGACCGAGATCGTTCTGGTGCGGCACGGGCAGGCCAACAACAGGGCCACCGACGAGGCGGGATATGACCGGCTCTCGCCCTTGGGCGTGCAGCAGGCGGATTGGCTCGGCATGCACATGCGCGCCACCGATCCGCATTTCGACCGGGTCATCACCGGCACGCTCGCCCGGCAGCGGAGCACGGCCGACGCCATGGGCTATGGCGGCGGCGACGTGGACGCGCGCCTCGACGAGCTGAGCTATTTCGCGCTGGCGCAGGCCGTGGAGGCGCAGCACGGCATCCCCGCCCCGCAGGATGCCACGCAATTCGCGCGCTACCTGCCGCGGGTCATCGAGCATTGGGCGCAAGGCAATCTCGACGGGTTGCCCGAGAGTTACGAGAGCTTCTCGGCCCGCGTGACGGACCTGCTCGACGAGCTGTCGGGCAGCGGCGGGCGCGTGCTCGTTGTCACCTCCGGGGGCGTGATCGGCATGGCCATGCGCCACGCACTCGGGCTCGACATTGGCGGCATGTCCAAGGTCATGCTGCAAGTGATGAACAGTTCGCTGCACCGTGTGCACCATGTCCATGACATGCTGATGGTGGGGGCGTTCAACGCCACGCCGCATCTCGACGCACCGGACCGGGCCCATGCCCGCACCTTTATCTGAAACGGGCATCTGAGACGGGAGAGGAACATGAAACTCTATTATGCAAGGGGCACAATCGCCATCGCCGTGGCCATCGCACTCCACGAGGCGGGGCTCGAGTTCGAGCCGGTGCGGCTCGATTTCAAGGCGGGCGAGCAGACGCAGCCGCGGTATCACGCGGTCAACCCAAAGGGGCGCGTGCCGGCACTCGTGACCGAGAGCGGCATCCTGACCGAGACCGCCGCCATTCTTGAGCACATCGCCGACCTCGCGCCTGCCGCCGGGCTGCGCCCGACCGATCCGTTTGAGGCCGCGAAGATGCGCGAGGCGATGTGCTATCTCGCCTCGACCATGCATGTGAACCATGCGCACCGCGTGCGCGGCCATCGCTGGGCCGTTGAGGAAAGCTCGCTCGCCGACATGAAGGCCAAGGCCGTCGAGACCATGACCGCGAGCGCGGCCCATGTCGAAAATCACATGCTCAAGGGGCCCTACGTGCTGGGCGAGGCGGTCTCGCTGGCCGATCCGTATCTCTACGTCGCCTGTAGCTGGCTGCCCGGTGACGGGGTGGACATGGCGGCCTATCCAAAGATCACCGCCTTTGTCGAGGCGATGCGCACCCGTGCCTCGGTGGCGCAGGTCATCGCCGACGACATGATCTGAGAGGACAACCATGACACATCTCTGGGTCCGGGCCGAGCAGCGGCCGAATGAGGAACGGGTGGGGATCACGCCCGACGGAGCGGCGCAACTGGTCGCCAAGGGTATGCGCGTGACGATCGAGGAAAGCCGCAATCGTGCGATCCCGATTGACGGCTACCGCGACGCGGGCTGCGAGATCGCGCCCGAGGGCGCGTGGCCCGATGCCCCCGCCGATGCCATCATCTTCGGGCTCAAGGAACTGCCCGAGGATGGCACGCCGCTACGCCATCGTCACGTCATGTTCGGCCATGCCTTCAAGGGGCAGCATTCCGGCAAACGGCTGTTGCAGCGGTTCAGGGCCGGGGGCGGCGCGCTCTATGACCTGGAGTATCTCGTGGACGAGGACGGACGCCGCGTCGCCGCCTTCGGCTACTGGGCGGGCTATGCGGGCGCGGCGGTGTCGCTCATGGCATGGGCGGCGCAGCGGCAGGGCAAGACCTGTCCGCCCGTCGATACCTTTGCGGGCCGCGATGCGTTGATCTCCGTGCTCGCCGCGCAGCTCGACGCCACCGGCGCGCCCCGGCCCACGGCCATCGTCATCGGCGCGCTGGGCCGCGTCGGCACCGGGGCGAGCGACCTGTGCGAGGCGCTGGACGTGACGGTGACCCGCTGGGACATGGCAGAGACCGCGCATGGCGGGCCGTTCCCGGAAATTCTCGCGCATGACCTGTTCATCAACTGCATCCTCGCGCGCCCCGGCACGCCGGTCTTCGTGCCGAAATCGGCGGTGGCTGAACCCCGCCGCCTGACGGTGATCGGTGACGTGGCCTGCGATCCCGACAGCGATTACAACCCGGTGCCGGTCTATGACACGGCCACGACATGGGCCGAACCGGCGGTGCGCGTCCACGACGCGCCGCCGCTGGACGTGATGGCCATCGACAACCTGCCCTCGCTCCTGCCGCGCGAATCCTCGGAGGATTTCGCCGCGCAGCTTCTCCCGCACCTCGCGACGCTCGATCGGCTCGACACGGGCGTCTGGGGCCGGGCGCGGGCGATATTCGACACCCATATCAAGGAGGTCTGAAACATGACGATTCACTGGTGCGGCACCGGCCTTTCGGCCATCCCCGGCCTGCGGCGGCTGATCGAGGCGGGCCATGACGTGACCGTCTGGAACCGCTCCACCGGCAAGGCGCAGGCGGCGGTGGGCGACCTGACCGCCGATATCCACGCCTTCGATCGCGATGCGCTGGCCGGGGCGCTCAAGCCCGGCGACGTGGTCGTCTCGATGCTGCCCGGCGACTGGCATGTGCCGCTGGCGGAGCTGTGCCTGTCCAAGGGCGCGCATTTCGTCTCGTCCTCCTACATCGCGCCAGAGATGCGGGCGCTGGATGAGACCGCACGCGCACGCGGGCTGAGCCTCGTCAACGAGATCGGCCTCGACCCGGGCATCGACCACCTGATGGCGCATCACCTTGTGGCCGATTACCGCGCCTCGGGGGTGTGCGACGCGGCCAACGACCTCAGCTTCACCTCATATTGCGGCGGCGTGCCCAAGCACCCGAACCCGTTCCGCTACAAGTTCAGCTGGTCGCCGCTGGGCGTGCTCAAGGCGCTGCGCTCGCCTTCGCGCTCGATCCGCGAGTTCGCGGAGTTGAACGTCGCGCGGCCGTGGGATGCGATCTCGTCCTACCAGGCCCCATTGCCGACGCCCGAGACCTTCGAGGTCTACCCCAACCGCGATTCCATCCCCTTCATCGAGGATTACCGCTTCGATCCCGACTGGCGGGTCAGGGATTTCGTGCGCGGCACGCTGCGGCTCAACGGCTGGTCAGAGGCGTGGAAGGACGTGTTTGCCGAGATCGAGACGCTCGAGGGCGATGCCGGCGAGGCGCGGCTCAGGGAAATGTCCGATCAGTTCTGGCAAGAGAACGCCTATGACGAGGGCGAGCCAGATCGTGTCGTACTCTGCGTTGGGCTGCGCGCCGAGCGGGACGGCATGCCGGTCTGGCACAAGACCTACTTGATGGACGCTTGGGGCGATCTGCGCGGGACGGCGATGGCGCGGCTGGTGTCGGTGCCCGTCTCGCTGGCGGTCGAATCGGTGCTGGCACGCGAAATACCTGCGGGCGTCAGCCCCGCGCCACACGACCCGAAGCTGGTGGCGCGCTACCTGTCCGAGGTTGACCGGCTGGCGCAGCATTTGCAGGTGGTGGATCACCTCGCCTGAACGATGTGCCGGGGCGGCGCGATGCCGCCCCGGCACCGGGCTCAACCCACCACGTTGAAGTCCGGGCCGTAAGGATAGCCGGTGATGTTCTCGTTGCCGTCCTCGGTGATCACGAGAATATCGTGCTCGCGGTAGCCACCGGCGCCGGGCTGTCCCTCGCCAAGCGTCAGCATCGGCTCCATCGAGATCACCATACCCGGCTCCAGCACCGTGTCGATGTCCTCGCGCAGTTCCAGCCCCGCCTCGCGGCCATAGTAGTGGCTGAGAATGCCGAAGCTGTGGCCATAGCCGAAGGTGCGGTATTGCAGCAGGTCGCGCTCTTCGAAGAACGCGTTGATCTGGTGCGTGACGTCGGCACAGCTCACCCCGGGCTTGAGCAGTGACATGCCGTACTCATGGGCGGCAACATTGGCCTCCCAGATCTTGCGGCTGGCCGCGTCCACCTCGCCCGCGAACATCGTGCGCTCCAGCGCCACGTAATAGCCCGACACCATCGGGAAGGTGTTGAGCGACAGGATATCGCCGCGCTCGATCATGCGCGCCGTCACCGGGTTGTGCGCGCCATCTGTATTGATCCCCGACTGGAACCACACCCAGGTGTCGCGGTACTCGGCATCGGGAAAGCGCTTGGCGATCTCCACCTCCATCGCGTCACGGCCTGCCATCGCCACGTCGAGCTCGCGCGCGCCGACCTTCACCGCGTCGCGGATGGCGTAGCCGCCCACATCGGCCACCTGTGCGCAGGACCGGATCAATGCGATCTCGGCTTCGGACTTGCGCATCCTTTGCCGCATCGTGGCCGGGGCGAGGTCCAGCATCGTCAAGGGCTCGAGGAAATCCTCCAGCCTGTCGCGCTGCATCAGCGTCAGGTGATCGCCCTCGTAGCCGACGACCCCGCCTGTCCCTGCCACGGACCGCACCGCGCGCCAGAAATTGTCGCGCTGCCAGTCGGTATAGGTGATGTTGTCGCAAAATGACCGCCGCCACGGCTGGCCCGCGTCGATGCCCGCGCTGATGGTGACGCAGTCGGTTTCGGTGATGACAAGGCCGTAGGGCCGCCCGAATGAACAATAGAGAAAGCCCGAATAGTACGCGATATTGTGCATCGAGGTGAGGACGACGGCGCTTGCCCCCGCCTCATCCATGATCTCACGCAGGCCCGCAACCCGGGCCTCGTACTCGGATATGGAAAAGGGCAACGGGGCCTTTTCGCCGTTGTGGAAACGATAGAAATCAGGACGTGCAGTCATAGTGACCCTCCTTGCAAAAGAAGGTCCCGGCGTTCAGGACTGTTGGGAAAGGCCCTGATCGGGGCGACGCCATCGCCCGGGCCTGATACCTTTTCTTGCCGATCGCATGCGCTCTGGCAAGGTGGTTTGTGGCCCGAACGGAGATTTGCGGCATGATTACGCGGACAGGTGCGCGCAACCTTATCACCGATGTGGCCGGGCTGCGCGTGGGCAATGCCGGGGATGCGCGGCTTCGCTCCGGTGTGACGGTGCTCGCCGCCGACGCGCCTTTTACCGCCGGGGTGCACGTCATGGGCGGCGCGCCGGGCACGCGCGAGACCGATCTGCTCGCCCCCGACCGCGCGGTGCAACAGGTCGATGCGCTGGTGCTGTCGGGCGGCTCGGCCTTTGGCCTCGATGCGGCCTCGGGCGTGGCGGAGGGGCTGCGCGACATGGGGCGCGGCTTTGCCGTGGGGGACGTGCGCGTTCCCATCGTGCCCGCCGCCATCCTGTTCGATCTGCTGAACGGCGGGGACAAGGGCTGGTCGGATAATCCTTACAAGGCGCTTGGCCGCACAGCGCTCGCCGACGTGTCGGAGGAGTTCGAGATTGGCAGCACCGGCGCGGGCACGGGGGCGACCACGGCGACCCTCAAAGGCGGGCTCGGCTCGGCCTCGGTCCTCTTGCCTGACGGCAGCACGGTGGGGGCGCTGGTGGCCGTGAACGCTCTTGGCTCGGCCACCGTGGGCGCGGGGCCGCATTTCTGGGCCGCGCCCTTCGAGATCGACGGCGAATTCGGTGGGCTCGGCCTGGCTCAGGGGTTTGGCGATCCGATGCAGGCCCCCACGAAACTGGCGCATCACGCCAACACCACCATCGGCATCGTCGCCACCGATGCCGCCCTCACACAGGCGCAATGCACCCGGCTTGCCACTGCCGCGCATGACGGGCTGGCCCGCGCTCTGCTGCCGTCGCACACGCTGATGGATGGTGACCTGGTCTTCGCCGCCGCCACAGGGGCGCGCCCCGCGCCCGACCTTGCTGCGCAGGTGCTGCTGGGCCACGCCGCCGCCTGCACCATGGCCCGCGCCATCGCCCGCGCGATCCACGCCGCCCGCCCGGTGCCCGGCGACCTGCTGCCGACGTGGTCGGAGCGGTTCGGCTGAGAGAAAAGCGGCCCCGGTGTTTCCACCGGGGCCCTGGGACACAACAGACGTGAGCGGTGGCTCACCGGGCACCGTCAATCAGGACACTCTTGACCAGCGCGGTTTGCGCGATCCCGGCACCCGTCACATGGGGAAGAATCGCGCGCTTGTCCCGTCAGGAAATCCTTACCTTTTCCCCTCGGAGGCGCATTACGTTGTGTCACTCACCGGTTCAGGCGACGGCGATATTGTCGATCAGCCGCACCCCGGCGAGCCACGCGGCGGCAAAGAGCCGCGCGGGACGGTCGGGCGCGTCGAGGGTTGCAAGGTCGTCCTGTGCGCGCAGGTCGAGGTAATCCACGCGGGTGAACCCGGCCTTCTCCAGCCGCGCCACCGCCCTCTCGCGAAGCGCCGGGAATGCCTGTCCCGACCGCAGCCCCTCGACCAGCGCCTCCATCTCCTCGTGCAGGCGCGGCGCGGAGGTGCGCGCGCGGTCCGACAACAGCAGGTTGCGCGAGCTGAGCGCCAGCCCGTCGATATCGCGGATCGTCGGGCAGCCATGCACCGTCACCGGCAGGTCCAGATCGGCAGCCATGCGGCGCACCACCAGGAGCTGCTGGAAATCCTTCTCGCCGAAGAACGCGTCGGTGGCGCTGGTCTGGGTAAAGAGCTTGGTCACCACCGTGGCCACCCCGTCGAAATGGCCGGGTCGGAACGCCCCCTCCATCACGTCGGTCAACCCGCTGACCGAAACGGTCGTGGCGAAACTCGCCGGATACATCTGGTCAGCCTCCGGCACCCACAGCGCATCCACCCCGAATCGAGCCAGCTTTCGCGCGTCCTCTTCCTCGGTGCGGGGGTACTTATCCAGATCGGCAGCGTTGTTGAACTGCTTTGGATTGACGAAAATCGTCACGATCACCCGATCGCAGCGCTCTTTGGCCGCCGCCACAAGCGACAGGTGCCCGTCATGCAGCGCGCCCATCGTCGGCACCACGCCGATGCGCTCGCCGGCAAGCGTCCAGGGGCGGGTGGCGATGCGCAGGTCGTCGAGGCGGCGCAGGATCGGCGCGCTCAACTCGGCGACTCCTCGGCGAATCCGTGCTCCGGCGCGGGAAAGGTGCGCGCGCGCACGTCCTCGGCATAGGCGGCGATGGCGGCGGTGCCCGCGTCCCCCAACTCCGCATAACGCTTGACGAATTTCGGCTTGAACTCGGAAAACAGGCCCAGCATGTCATCGACCACGAGGATCTGCCCGTCGCAGCCAGCCCCGGCGCCGATACCGATCGTGGGAATGTCGATCCCGGCAGTGATCCGATCGGCCAGCACCGAGGGCAGCTTTTCCAGCACCACCGAGAACGCCCCGGCCTCGGCAACGGCGCGCGCGTCGGCCATCAGACGCTCGGCCGCCTCGCCACGGCCCTGCACCTTGTAGCCGCCCAGCGTGTTCACCGATTGCGGTGTGAGGCCAATATGCGCCATCACCGGCACACCGCGCGCCACCAGAAAGGCGATGGTCTCGGCCATGTGCTGCCCACCTTCGAGCTTGACCGCCGCCGCGCCCGTCTCGCGCATGATGCGCGCGGCGTTGCGGAACGCCTGTGCGGGGCTTTCCTCGTAGCTGCCAAAGGGCATGTCGATCACCAGCATCGCGCGCGACAGCCCCCGCGCCACCGCCTGCCCGTGCAGGATCATCATTTCCATCGTGACACCGAGGGTCGAGGTCATGCCGTGAACCACCATCCCGAGGCTGTCGCCCACGAGGACGAAATCGCAGGCCGCATCCATCATCCGCGCCATCGGCGTAGTATAGGCGGTCAGCGAGACGATGGGCGCGCGGCCCTTCATCGCCCGGATGTCCTCGGGCAGGGGGGCGGTCTTGCGGGCGGTGGCGCTCATGGCTGTCGGTTCCGTGATGTCCGTGTTGGCGCGCTAGCTATCAAGCTGCGCGGGGGAAATCCACCTCTCTGTTATCGCACCGTGATCGGCGGGCAGCGTCGCTTTCGTGCGGCGTTGTGTCGGATGGGCTGCGCGTGATTTCACAGGATTGATAAACATCTGCCCAAAGACGTTATCCCAACGGAGTCGCACGCCATGAAAACCGAAGTCAAAGCCCTCGTCGTCGGCGGCGGAGCGATCGGCACCTCAATCGCCTATCATCTGGCCAAGGCAGGATGGCAGGACATCATGCTGCTGGAGCGCGACGAGCTGACCAGCGGCAGCACCTGGCACGCTGCGGGCCTGTTGCCGCTTTTCAACATGTCCTACGCCACCACGCATATCCACAAGTATTCGGTGGATTTCTACAAGACGCTCGAGGCCGAGACCGGGCTCAACGCTGGCTTTGCGGTGGTCGGCAACCTGCGCATGGCGCAGACTGACGAGCGCATGGACGAATACATGCTCTATGCCGCGACCGCCGAGACCTGTGGTGTGCCTTACGAGTGGCTGACGCCGGACGAGATCAAGGCGCGCTGGCCGCTCATCAATACCGAGGATCTGAAGGGTGCGATCTATCACAATACCGACGGCTATATTAACCCCGCGGATGTGACGCAGGCGATGGCCAAGGGCGCGCGCCAGCGCGGCGTGATGATCGAACGCAAATGGCAGGCCGATGCATTCCACTGGAACGGCGAGGCGTGGGAAGTCACCTGCACCAAGATGGTGGAAAAGGGCGGCAACCTCGTGCCCTCGGACGAGCAGATCGTGATCACCGCCGAGCATGTCGTCACCGCGTCCGGTAACCACGCGCAGACCACCGCGAAGAAACTCGGCATCAAGATCCCCGCGATCCCGGTCGAGCATCAGTTCATCGTGATGGACAAGGATCCGGCGCTGGTCGAATATCGCGCGAATGGCGGGCAGGAGCACCCCGTGGTCCGCGATGCCGACGCGCAATCCTACGTGCGCGAAGAGCGCGGCGGCTGGATTCTCGGCGTCTATGAGAAAAACGCCCCCGCCTGCTTTGAATATGGCGTGCCCGACAGCTTCCGCGCCGATCTCTTCCCGCTCGACCTGGAGCGGATCGAAGAGCAGTACATGGCGATGATCCACCGCATCCCGTCCTGCGAGGAAAGCGGATTGAAGGACGATTTCAACGGCCCGATCTGCTACACACCCGATGGCAACCCGCTGGTCGGCCCCGCACCGGGGCTGCGCAACATGTGGCTGGCCGAGGGCTTTTCCTTCGGCATCACCGCCGCGGGCGGCACCGGATATTATCTCGCACAGCTCATGGTCGAGGGCGAGGCCGAGATCGACATGGCGAGCCTCGATCCCAAGCGGTATTCGTCGAACTGGATGACCACCGAATTCGCCGCGCGCAAGAACGAGGAGGCGTATGACCATGTCTACATCCTCCACCACCCGGATGAAGAACGCCCCGCCGCCCGCCCGCTGCGCACCGTACCTGCCTATGACCGGCAAAAGGCGCGCGGCGCGCAATTCGGCTGGGTGAACGGCTGGGAGCGTCCCAACTATTATGGCCCTCTCGACGCGCCCGAGAATTTCGACCACGACGCCCGCAGCTTCCGCCGTGGCGGCTGGTGGCAATATGCCGTGGAAGAGGCCAAGGCGATCCGCGAGGGCGTGGGCCTGATCGACGCTTCGGCCTTTACCAAGCATGTGGTCAAGGGCCCCGGCGCCACCGCGTTCCTCGACTGGTTCACCTGCAACAAGCTGCCCAAGGTAGGCCGGATCAACCTGACCTATGCGCTGACCGATGCCGGCACCACGCGTACCGAATACACCATCGTGCGCCGCGCCGAGCACGAATATTACCTCGTCTCCTCGGGCGGCTGGACGGAATACGACGCCGACTACATGCGCAAGGCGGCCGAGGATATGGCGCCCGAATTCGGCTATATCGAGATTCAGGACGTGACCACGCAATACGGTGTCTTTGCCATTGCCGGGCCGAAATCGCGCGACGTGCTGCTTGAGGTGATCAAGGATGCCGACCCGGCAACGGCGCTCTCCAACAAGCGCTTCCCCTGGCTTTCGGCGCGGCAGATCGAACTGGGCATGTGCCCGGTCAACGCCATCCGCGTGGCCTATACCGGCGAGCTGGGCTGGGAGCTGCATCACCCGATCGAGATGCAGAATTACCTCTTCGACCTGCTTGAGAGCGCTGGCGAGAAGCACGGGATGAAGCTGGTGGGCGCGCGCGCGCAGAACTGGCTGCGGCAGGAAAAGAGCTATCGCGCCTTCGGCAACGAGCTGGGCCGGGATGCCACCCCGCTCGAGGCCGACCTGCCCCGCTTCGTCGATCTCGACAAGGAGTTTCGTGGCAAGGAGAAGCTCGTGGAGACCGGCGTTCGCGTGAAATGCTGCACGCTGCTGATCGACGGGCCTGAGGACGCCGATCCGTGGGGCCGCGAGGCGCTCTACACGCCCGAGGGCGAGCGGGTGGGCCGTCTCACCTCGGGCGGCTATTCGGTGGCCTTCGGTCAGTCCATCGGCATGGGCTATGTCCGTCCGAACCTTGCGGTTGAGGGCACGAAGCTACAGGTTCGCATGTTCGACAAGCTCTGGGACGCGACCGTTACCTGCGACAGCCCCTACGACCCGAAGAACGAAACCATCCGCAAGGATGGGTGAGCAATGACGGGGGCGCCTTCGGGCGCCCCCTCATTTTTCGTGCCGGCGCAACCATCGGCGCCACGCGCCCCGTGTGCCGCGAAACGCGTTGATGTCGACGCCGCCCGCGACCCCCGGTACGACGCCGGTGCCGGTGTATTGCCAGAATACCCAAGGTTGCCCCGGATACACCTTGTCGGGCGTTTTCGCCACCGAGCGTAGCCAGAACTCTGCGCGCACCTGTCCGATCCCGGTGACGGCGTAGAATTCCGGGGTGGTGTAGATAATCGGGCGTTGGCCGTAGTAACGCTCTACTATATCAAGGAAAATTCGTGCCTGCCTGCGCACCTCAGCCCCCGGTGGGCGGGTGGTGCAGGTGGGCGAGAACGGGTTCCATTCCATATCAAGCACGGGCGGCAAGGAGCGGCCCCGGCGCGGCACGTTGCGGATGAACCAGCGCGCCTGCACCTCGGGCTGGGTGCAGAAATAGTAGAAATGATAGGCCCCTCGCGGGATGCCGTGGCGCGCGGCCAACTGCCAGTTTCGGTCAAAGCTGGGGTCCTTGACGTCGCCGCCCTCGGTCGCCTTGATCCAGGCGAAGGCCACGCCCGAGGCCGCAACGCGCCGCCAGTCGATCTCTTCCTGGAAGCGCGCCACGTCGATACCGTGCACCGCGTAGCGCGCAGGTCCTCGGGGCCCGAAATCCACAGGATCGTAATCGCCGAAGGGTCCGCCGGCCAGGGCGGGCAGGGGGGCGAGCCAAACACAAAGAGACAGGATACGCAGCATCGGCGGGCATCTCCGGGCGGAGGACTTGCGCCGATCCTAACCGCCCCGACCTTGCCGGTCAGCATGTTTCGCACGCCCGCGATTCAGGAACTTTCGGACAGCTCGTCAAAACAGGCGAGCGCATGCGCGGCATACATCATCGCCGGGCCGCCGCCCATCTGGATCGCCATGGCCAGCACGTCGCCCACCTCCTCGCGGGTGGCCCCGGCGCGCACGAGCGCCTCGACATGCAGGCCGATGCAGGGCTCACAGCGGATGACGATGGACATGCCGAGGGCAAGGAACTCCTTGGTCTTGAAATCGAGTGTGCCACCCTCCTTGACCGCCTTGCCGAGGCCGCCGAAGGCGCGCGCCGTGTCGGGGATGAGCGCGTTCATCGCGCGCAACTCCGTTCTCGTGTCGTCGATTTTCTCTTTCCAGCTCATCTTCGCGTCCTTTTTGCCGGGGGTCCTGCGATCGCAGAAAGCACCGGCAAGGCCGCGAGGCATTGATCCAGATCAGGTGGGGCGGCGGGCAGCGAGAAGAAGGTTGTTGGCGGGCAGGACGCGCGTCCCGGGTGGGGTCAGCCCGGCGGCCTCGATCCATCCCGCGACCTCGGCCACGTCCTTGTAACCGATCCCGGCGTCCTGGGCGCGCAGGCTCGCGTCAAAGCGGGCATCGCCCTCGGAGGTGGCCTGCCCGTCGCGCAGGAACGGGCCATAGAGGGCAAGGTGCCCGCCGGGTGCGAGCGCCTGCGCCGCCTCGCGGATTACCGTGCGCGCTTCGGGCGTGCTGATGAGGTGCAGTAGGTTTACCAGCACGATCAGGTCCTGCCCGCCATTCTCCGCCCCCCATCCCGGCGCGGTCGCGTCGAGCGGACGGGCTGGGGAAAGGTTGGGCAGGGCGGCCTCGGCCACGTAGGCGTCGATGCTGGCGCGGCGAGCGGGGTCGATTTCGGTCGGCTGCCAGTCGAGCCCGGGCATGGCGCGGGCAAAGGCCACCACATGCTGCCCGGTGCCCGAGGCGATTTCCAGCGCGCGGCCCGTCTCGGGTGCGATCTCGCGCAGCGCGTCGGTAATCGGTCCGGCGTTGCGCTCAGCCGAGGGGGCGTGCAGCTTGGCCCCCTCGGTTTCATGCGCGACCGAGGCCATCGGCGGCAGGGTGCGGCGCGTGCTCATGCACCCTCTTCCGTGCGATCGGTCGCCGGGGGCGGGGCCGGGGTGAGCGCCGCGAGCCGTTGATAGAGCGCGTCATCCATTTCGAAATCAATGGCGGCGAGCGAGGGCGCGATCTGCTCCGCCGAGCGGCCCGAGATGAGTGGGACCGGCCCGGCGGGATGGCCGGCGGCCCAAGCGACGGCCAGCGTCGCGGGATCGGTGCCAAGCTCTGCGGCAATGTCCACCAGCGCCGTGGCGGCCTCTTGCATCCAGTTCTGCCCGTAGCGGATCGCGTAGCGTTCGTTGCCGGTGAGCCGCCCCGTTTCGCCGCGCGCGTATTTACCTGTGAGCAACCCGCCCGCGAGCGGAGAATAGCCCGCCACGACCATACCCTCGGAGGCGGCCATCGGCAGGATTTCGACCTCTGCCTGCCGCTTCACGAGGCTGTACATCGGTTGCAGGATCGAGATTTGAAGATCAAACCGAGCCGCGATGCAGGCGGCTTTCATCACCTGCCACGCGGCGAAATTTGATAGACCCACATGGCTGATCTGTCCGCGCGACTTCAGGTCGGCGAAACACTCCAGCGTTTCCTCCAGGGCTGTGCCGGCATCGAAGCGGTGCAGGTAGAGGATATCAACGTGATCCATCCCGAGCCGCTGTCGCGAGATGTCGAACTGCGCGCGGATATTGGCGGCCCCGGCCCCACCAGAGTAGCCAGCCTTGGTTGCGATCACGAGCCGGTCGCGATGCGGCGCGGCAAGTTTGCCGAGCAGCGTCTCAGCCGCGCCATCGGTATAGAGATAGGCGGTGTCGAAATGGGTGATGCCAGCGTTGAGGCAGGCGTCGAACATGGCGCGCGAGGCCGCCGCGTCCGCCGTGCCGCCGAATTGCATGGTGCCAAAGGCAAAGCGGCTGGCCGCGGTCCCGTCGGGAGAGGTGATCTGGATGCTCATGCGGTGGAGAGTGCCATGCGGTGGAACCGAAGAAAAGGTGTCGCCTTGCATCTGAAGGTCATGGGGCTTAGGCGATTGGAAAGGATATAGCGCCCAAGGACCATGCGCCCATGAAGATGCACGAGACCTTTATAAAGCCGATGCACCCCGAGGGGCGCCGCTTCGTCGCGATCTTTGCCGGGGTCGCGCTGGTGCTCTTCTTGCTGTGGGAGCCTTTGGGCTGGATCGGTGCGGGGCTGACGGTCTGGTGCTACTATTTCTTTCGCGATCCCGAGCGCGTAACGCCCACGCGCCCCGGTCTGATCGTTAGCCCCGCGGATGGCATCGTGTCGCTGATCGAGCCCGCCGTGCCCCCCGCCGAGCTGGGCCTGCCGGACACGCCGCTCACGCGGGTCAGCGTGTTCATGTCGGTGTTCAACTGCCACGTGAACCGCGCGCCGGTGGCGGGCCGGGTGACGAAGGTGGCCTATCGCCCCGGCAAGTTCCTCAATGCTTCGCTCGACAAGGCGAGCGCCGACAACGAGCGCAACGGCATCGTGATCGAGATGGCGGACGGCCGCGTGTTGCCGGTGGTGCAGATCGCCGGGCTGGTTGCACGGCGGATCGTGTGTTTCACCGGCGAGGGGCACGAGATCGCGCGTGGCGCGCGGTTCGGGCTCATCCGGTTCGGCTCGCGGCTCGATGTCTACCTGCCCGAGGGGGTGGCGCCGCTGGTTCGCGTGGGCCAGACGATGATCGCCGGTGAGACGGTGATCGCGGAGACCGGCACATGAGCCGCCCCCCGAGAAAGGAGCTGACGCTGGCGCAGCTTTTGCCCAACATGCTCACGGTGGCGGCGATCTGCGCCGGGATCACCGCGATCCGTATGGGCGTGCAGGGCGATTACGTGCGTGCGGTGCAGCTCTTGCTCATCGCCGGGGTTCTCGACGGGCTCGACGGACGTCTGGCGCGGCTGTTGCGCAGCACTTCGGCAATGGGGGCGGAGCTCGACTCGCTCGCGGATTTCGTCAATTTCGGCGTGGCCGCGCCGCTGGTGATCTATCTCTGGGGCTTGCAGGACATGCGCCACGCGGGCTGGATCGCGGTGCTGTTCTTTGCCGTGTGCTGCGTCATGCGGTTGGCACGGTTCAACGTCAGTTCCCGCGAAGAGGGGGCCAAGGGCGGATCGGGGGCGTATTTCCAGGGGCTGCCCTCGCCTGCGGGGGCGCTACTGGCAATGCTGCCAATGTTCTTTACTTTCGCCATTCCGGGGATGTCACCGCCGCCCGCGCCGCTGGTGGCGCTCTACATGGCCGGTGTCGGTCTTTTGATGATCTCGCCGGTGCCGGTGTGGTCCTTCAAGCGGACGCGGATTTCGCGCGAGAACGTGAAATTCTTCCTGCTGGCTTTTGCCTGCGTGGCCGCTGCGCTCACGCTCTTCACTTGGGCGGCACTGATCATGATATGCCTCGCCTATGTCGCGGTCGTGATCTGGGCGGCGGTGTTCTGGTATCCCAAGGACCGATCCTCATGAGCAACGGAGGGGTATGACGATGGATCTCGACGCGGTCAAGAACAGCTACGCCCGGTGGGCCCCTGTCTATGACGCGACTTTCGGCAAGATCACGCATGCCGGTCGCCGTGCGGCGGTGGCCTATATCAACGCGCGTGGTGGCGAGGTGCTGGAGGTAGGTGTCGGCACCGGCCTGTCGCTGGAGACCTATAACAGTGCGCTGCGCGTTACCGGCATGGATTACAGCGAGGACATGCTGCGCAAGGCGCGCGCGCGCGTGTCGAAACTGGGCCTCGACCATGTCGCAGAGCTGCGGCAGATGGATGCGCGCAACCTCGAATTTCCGGATGCGAGCTTTGACACGGTAGCGGCGATGCATGTGCTGTCGGTGGTCCCCGAGCCCGAGCGCGTGATGGCCGAGATCGCCCGCGTGCTGCGCCCAGGCGGGCAGGTGGTCATCACCAACCATTTCCGGCACGAGCGCGGGGTCTGGGCCGGTCTGGCCCGTGCTGCCGCGCCGCTAGAGCGGGTGCTGGGCTGGCATTCGGATTTCGAGATCGACACGGTGATGCAGGACCCGCGGCTGCATGTCGTTACCCGCCGCGACCTGCCCCCGATGGGGATGATGACATTCCTGGTGCTTGAAAAGCGTCTCAACTGACCGAAGAATAGCCCCGCCAGAACCGGCGGGGCTCTGGTCCTGCTTCTGTGGCGAGCTCAGTTGGGGATCTGACCACTGATGCCCTCGACATAGAAATCCATCCCCAGAAGCGTGCCGTCATCAGCGATCTCGCCCTCGGCCAGCCATGCGCTGCCGTCCTGGCGGTTGATCGGGCCGGTGAAGGGGTGATACTCGCCCGCCGCCATCGTCTCCTTGAGCGCCAGCGCCTCGGACTTGACGTCGGCGGGGACCGCGTCGGTGATTTCGCCGATCTTGACCATGCCCTCGTCGATGCCGTGCCAGACCTGCTGGCTCTCCCACGTCCCGTCAATCACGGCCTGCGTGCGGGCGATGTAGTAGGGCGCCCAGTTGTCGATGATCGAGGAGACGCGCGGCAGCGGTTTATATTCGGTCATGTCAGAGGCCTGCCCAAAGGTGATGACATTCCCGGCCTTCTCCGCTGCCGCCTGCGGCGCGGTGGAATCCGTATGCTGCAGGATCACGTCGGCCCCCTGCTCGATCAGTGCCTGCGCTGCATCTGCCTCCTTGGCCGGGTCGAACCACGTATAGGCCCAGATGATCTTGAACTCGACATCGGGGTTGACCTTTTTCGCGTGGAGATAGGCAGAGTTGATGCCCCGGATCACCTCGGGGATCGGGTAGGAGGCGATGTAGCCGATGATGTTCGATTGCGTCATCTCGCCCGCGATATGGCCCTGCACCGCGCGCCCCTCGTAGAAGCGGGCGGAATAGGTCGAGACATTGGGCAGGGTCTTGTAGCCGGTGGCGTGCTCGAACTTCACGTTTGGAAATTTCTTGGCGACTTCGAGCGTCGGCTCCATGAAGCCGAACGAGGTGGTGAAGATCAGGTCCGCGCCTTGAAGCGCCATCTGCGTGATCGCGCGCGCGGCATCGGCGCCCTCGGGTACGCTCTCCTGGTAGACGGTCTCGACTGCGTCGCCGAAATGCTCTTCGACGGCGAGGCGGCCCTTGTCATGCTCGTAGGTCCAGCCGCCATCGCCGATGGGGCCGACATAGATGAAGCCGACCTTTGTCTTTTCCTGTGCGGTGGCCCCGGTCGCGAGGCCGAGCGCGAGCGCGGCAGAGGTGAGCAGGCGGGTGAGTGTCATGTGGGGTCTCCCTGTTGTGGTGTCATTGCGAGGCGTGGAAGATGCGACCCAGAGAGGCGGGGGCGCGCGACTTGTCTGCCGACATGATGACCAGCACGAGGATGGTGATCAAGTAGGGCGACATGGAAAGATATTCGACCGGGATGGCAAGGCCCGCTGCCTGAAGATTGAGCTGCAACACCGTGACGCCGCCGAAAAGCCAGGCACCCAGCAGAACCCGGCCAGCCTTCCACGAGGCGAAGACGACGAGCGCCAGGGCGATCCAGCCGGCGCCTGCGGTCATCCCCTCGGTCCATTGCGGCACGCGGATGAGGCTGATATAGGCCCCGCCCAGCCCCGCGCAGGCCCCGCCGAACAGGATCGCCAGCACCCGCACGCGCACCACCCGGTAGCCGAGCGCATGGGCCGCGTCATGGTTTTCGCCTACCGCGCGCAGGATCAGGCCCGCGCGCGTGTATTTCAGCATCGCCCAGATCGCCGCGACCAGCGCCAGCGCCAGATAAACCATCAGATCGTGGGAAAATACCACCCGGCCGAGAAAGGGAATGTCGCTTAGCGGGCCGAGGTCGAGCCGGGGAGTCGGCGGTGGCTTGATGCCGACATAGCCCTGCCCCAAGAGCGACGAGAGCCCAAGCCCGAATAGCGTTAGCGCGAGGCCCGACGCCACCTGGTTGGCCAGCGCCAGTTGCGTGAGCAGGGCGAAGAGCAGCGACAGAACGGCGCCGCCCCCCGCCGCTGCGGCAAAGCCAATCGCAGGCGAGCCGGTGTTCACCGCCACGGCAAAGCCGCAGATCGCCCCGGTGATCATCATCCCCTCGACGCCGAGGTTGAGAACGCCCGCGCGCTCTACCACCAGCTCTCCCAGCGCGGCCAGCAGGATCGGTGTGGCCGCGACCACCAGCGCGGCCAGAAGCAGGGCCGGGTCGATCGCACCCATCACGCGACCTCCTTCTTGCGGATTCGGATGCGGTAATTTGTCAGAAGATCGACCGCCAGCAGGAAGAACAGCAGCATCCCCTGGAAAAGCTGGATCGCGGCGGCGGGCAGGCCCAGCGTCGATTGCGCCATCTCGCCGCCGATATAGGTGAGGGCCATCAGAAGCCCCGCAAGCGCGATACCCACCGGGTGCAGCCGTCCGAGAAAGGCCACAATGATCGCGGTGAAGCCATAGCCCACGTTGAAATCTATGCTGACCTGCCCGGCAGGCCCGGCCACCTCGAACATCCCCGCCAGCCCGGCAAGTGCCCCGGACGTGCCAAGGCAGACAACCACCAGCCGCCCGGGCCGCACCCCTGAAAAGCGCGCCGCGCGCGGGACCTGTCCGGCCAGCCGGATCTGGAAGCCGAGGATGTGGCGGCTGAGCAGCACATAGGCTGCGATCACCGCGATCACCGCGGCGGCCACCCCCCAGTGCATGCCGGTGCCCTCGATGATCTCGGCGTTGTGGGCGCTGGGATAGTCGCGCAGGTTGCGTGAGCCGGGAAAGCCGTGCCCGTCGGGATTGCGCATCGGCCCGAGCGCCATCGCGGCGAGAAGCTGCTCGGCCACGTAGACCAGCATCAGCGACACGAGGATCTCGTTGGTGCCGAATCGCACTTTCAGCAGCGCCGGGATCATCGCCCAGGCCCAGCCTCCGAGCGCACCCGCGATTATCATCAGTGGAAACACCACCGCGCTGTCGAGTGGGTAGAGTGCGAGCCCCACCCCCGCCCCGGTGAGCGCGCCGAGGATATACTGGCCCTCGGCCCCGATGTTCCACACGCCTGCGCGGAACCCGAGGCTGAGCCCGATGGCGATGAGGATGAGCGGCGTCGCCTTGATGAGAAGCTGTGGCCGGTAGTAAAAGGCGAACTCGCCAAAGAGCGGCTTCCAGAAGATCGTGGCGATCGCCTCGACCGGGTCCTTGCCCAGCGCGGCAAAAAGCGCGCCGCCCGCGATCATGGTGACGAGGACGGCGAAGGGCGGCGTCGCCCATGTCCAGATCCGCGAGGGCTGTGGCCGCTTTTCCAGCCTCAGCATGGCGCGCCCACGGGCTTCTTCTTGGCAAAAATACCCGAATCCGCTGCTTCAGACATGCGCCACCTCCATGTCATGCGCGCCGCCCATCATCAGGCCGATTTCCTCCACGCTCAGCCCCGCGGCGGGGCGGGCGGGCGACAGCCGTCCCTCGTTGAGCGCCGCAAAGCGGTCGGAGATTTCCATGAGCTCGTCAAGGTCCTGGCTGATGCACAGGATCGCCGTGCCCTCGGCGGCGAGATCGAGCAGCGCCTGCCTGATCGCGGCGGCGGCGGCGGCATCGACGCCCCAGGTGGGTTGGTTGACGACGAACACTTCGGGCCGTTGCAGCACCTCGCGCCCGATCACGAATTTCTGAAGGTTGCCGCCGGAGAGCGCCCGCGCGGCGGTCTCGGGGCCGGGAGTGCGCACGTCGAACCGCACGATGACCGCCTCAGCGAAGGCGCGTGCAGCCCGCCAACGGACGAAACCGCGGGCGAGCAGCCCCTCGCGGTCGGCACCGGTAAGAAGGGCGTTTTCCGTCAGCGTCATGTCCGGGGCGGCGGCGTGTCCGAGCCGCTCCTCGGGGGCGGTGAGCAGGCCGCGACGCCGCCGCTCGGCGGGGCCAAGATGCCCGACGGGTGCGCCGTGGAGCCGCACTGTGGGCGCATTGGTCGTGATCTCGCCCGAGAGTGCGGCGAGCAACTCGTCCTGCCCATTGCCCGCAACGCCGCCGATTCCGAGGATTTCGCCCCGTCTGACGGTGAACCCGATCGACTTGAGCGCGGTGCCAAAGGCCGAGGGTGCGGGCAGCGACAGCTCCTCAACTTCGAGCGCTACCTCGCCCGGCGCGTGCGCGGTGCGCGCAGGCGCGGCGAAGGTCGAGCCGACCATCATCTCGGCCATCGCGCGCGCCGAAGTCTCACGCGGGGTACAGGTGCCCACGTTGCGCCCCTGCCGCAGGATTGTGGCGTGATCGCACAGCGCGCGAATCTCCTCGAGCTTGTGCGAGATGTAGAGGATAGCCACGCCCTCGGAGGCAAGCCGGCGCAGCGTTTCGAACAGTATCTTCACCTCTTGCGGAGTGAGCACCGAGGTGGGTTCGTCCATGATCAGCAGGCGTGGCTCCTGCAACAGGCAGCGGATGATCTCGACGCGCTGACGCTCGCCCGCCGACAGATCTCCGGTGAGGCGGCCCGGATCGAGCGGCAGGCCGTAGGTTTCCGACACCTCGCGGATGCGGGTGGCAAGGGTGCGCAGGGGCGGCGGGTGTTCCATCCCGAGCGCCACGTTCTCGGCCACGCTGAGCGCGTCGAAGAGAGAGAAATGCTGGAATACCATCGCCACGCCCGCCGCACGCGCCGCCGACGGGTTCGCGGGGGCGAAGGGCGCGCCGCGCAAGCTCATGCTGCCGCTGTCGGGCTTGACCAGTCCGTAGATCATCTTGACGAGGGTCGACTTGCCCGCGCCGTTCTCGCCCAGCAGCGCGTGAACCTCACCCTCGCGGATATCGAAGGACACGGCATCATTGGCGATCACGCCGGGATAGGCCTTGGTCACGTCTGAAATGGAGAGCAATGTCTGCGTCACGCGTTCCTTCCCCGGTGGCGGTATCACCTGCCCACCCATGACTAGCCCAGTCGCGCCGCCCGCGGCAATGCCTTGCAGGAGACGGGAGGCGCAAAGATCGGGAAAGCAGAAGGACCGGCGGCCCCCTTGTCGATCACGGTTTCTTTAGCAGCCGGGCGCGTCCCTTGACCC
This sequence comes from Roseovarius sp. A46, assembly GCF_004126395.1. Taxonomy (NCBI): domain Bacteria; kingdom Pseudomonadati; phylum Pseudomonadota; class Alphaproteobacteria; order Rhodobacterales; family Roseobacteraceae; genus Roseovarius; species Roseovarius sp. A46. The sequence continues at coordinate 192,102 of NZ_PVWS01000001.1, forward strand.
ACCGCACCCTGATACGCAACCCAGTGACCGTGATCGGGGGTGCAAAGCCCCCTTGAGCACGGGAGAATCCACTATGAGTGAAGAAACGTTCAAGGAACTCGGACGAAGCTGGGGTCAGGGGATTTCGATCGGCATCTGCGTGGCGGTCCTCACGGCCGTGGTTTCGATCCTGGCCAACCGCTCGGGCATGGCGCCCTTTCCGCAACCTCCGGCTCTGGCCTTCGCGGAAACGCTGGCCGGACGGGAATTGCCGATGCCGGTGGGGCTTTTGTTTCACACCGTCTATGTGACCGGCTGGTCCGCGCTTTTCCTGCGCTGCTCGCCGTGGCAGGGCGCGGGCGCCATCGTCGTGTTGTCTCTGCTGCTGTGGGGCGGGGTGTTGCTGGTGTTCTTCCCCGTTGTCGGTTGGGGCTTTTTCGGTCTCGGTGTCGGACCGCAGATGATCCCCGGATCGTTTGTGCCGCATTTCCTCTTCGGGCTGTTTCTCTGGGGGCTCGACCGGGTCTGGCCTAGGTGAACAGAGACGGCTTTCCGCCGTCCACATGCCGGGCTAGGATCGGGGCATGAGTAATGCCCCCCGATTCATCCACCTGCGCGTGCACAGCGAGTATTCGCTGCTCGAAGGGGCGGTGCGGCTCAAGAAGCTGCCGGGCCTGTGCGAGACGGCCGGAATGCCCGCCGTGGCCGTCACCGACACCAACAACATGTTCGCGGCGTTGGAGTTTTCCGTTACCGCGCAGGCCGCGGGGGTGCAGCCGATCATGGGCTGCCAGGTGGATCTCGCCTATCAGGAGCCGGTGCCGGGCGAGCGACCGAGACCGCCGGCGCCGGTGGTTCTTCTGGCGCAGGACGAGCGCGGTTACGGCAACCTGCTGAAGCTCAACTCGTGTCTCTACCTGCGTGGCGATGGGCAGGTGGCGCATGTTACCCTCGATGAGATCGAAGCCCATGCCGAGGGTGTGATCTGCCTGACCGGTGGCCCGGATGGCCCGGTAGGTCGCCTGTTGCAGGGTGGGCAGCGCCCGGCGGCTGAACAGCTCTTGCAGCGGCTTAAGGCGGCGTTCGGCAACCGCCTCTATGTCGAGTTGCAGCGCCACCCCGGCGAGGACGGCGCGCCCGAGTCCGAGCGGCTGACCGAGCGGGGCCATGTCGAGATGGCCTATGCGTTGGACCTGCCATTGGTGGCCACCAACGATGTCTATTTCCCAAAGGCGGACATGTACGAGGCACATGATGCGCTCCTGTGCGTGGCCGACGGGGCCTATGTCGATCAGAACGCGCCGCGCCGCCGCCTGACGCCGCAGCATTACTTCAAGAGCCAGGACGAAATGGCCGCGCTCTTTGCCGATCTGCCCGAGGCGCTGGAGAATACTGTCGAGATCGCCCGGCGCTGCGCCTTTGGCTGCTACAAGCGCGATCCGATCCTTCCGCGTTTTGCCGATGACGAGGTAGACGAGCTGCGCCGTCAGGCACGCGAGGGCCTGGAAAAGCGGCTCGCCGTCATTCCCCACGCGGCGCCCGTGGAAGAGTACGAGAAACGGTTGGAGTTCGAGCTTGGCATCATCGAGGGGATGGGCTTTCCCGGGTATTTCCTGATCGTTGCCGACTTCATCAAATGGGCCAAGGGACGGGATATCCCGGTGGGCCCCGGGCGCGGCTCGGGGGCGGGGAGCCTGGTGGCCTATGCGCTTACCATCACCGATCTCGACCCGCTGCGCTACAAGCTGCTGTTCGAGCGGTTCTTGAACCCCGAGCGCGTCTCGATGCCGGATTTCGACATCGACTTCTGTATGGACCGCCGCGAGGAGGTGATCGCCTACGTGCAGCAGAAATACGGGCGCGACAAGGTAGGGCAGATCATCACCTTCGGCGCGCTTCTGTCCAAGGCGGCGGTGCGCGACATCGGCCGCGTTCTGCAGATGCCCTACGGGCAGGTCGATCGCCTCTCCAAGATGATCCCGGTCGAGGGGGTCAAGCCCGTCTCGATCGAGAAGGCGCTCGCCGACGAGCCGCGCCTGCGCGAGGCAGCACAGGCCGAGGAGGTGGTGGATCGGCTGCTCACCTACGGCCAGCAGGTCGAGGGGCTGTTGCGCAACGCCTCGACCCATGCCGCGGGCGTGGTGATCGGCGACCGCCCGCTCGACGAGCTTGTCCCGCTTTACCAGGACCCGCGGTCGGATATGCCGGCCACGCAGTTCAACATGAAATGGGTAGAGCAGGCGGGGCTGGTCAAGTTCGACTTTCTGGGTCTGAAAACCCTGACCGTCATCCAGAACGCCATCGAGCAGATACACGCCGAGGGGCGCGACCTTCACATCGCTGCCGATGGCAGCACAATCTATCAGCCCTTCGAGGGGGCCGAGAACGATATCGGGCAAATCCCGCTCGATGACCCCAAGACTTACGAGCTTTACTCCCGCGCCCGCACGGTGGCGGTGTTCCAGGTGGAAAGCTCGGGCATGATGGACGCACTCAAGCGCATGAAGCCCACCTGTATCGAGGATATCGTGGCGCTCGTCGCGCTCTATCGCCCCGGCCCGATGGAGAACATCCCGAAATATTGCGAGGTCAAGAACGAGCTGAGCGCGCGCGATTACCTGCACCCCTCGGTCGATCACATCCTCGACGAGACGCAGGGCATCATCGTCTACCAAGAGCAGGTGATGCAGATCGCGCAGGAGATGGCGGGCTATTCACTCGGCGGCGCCGACCTCCTGCGCCGCGCGATGGGCAAGAAGATCCAAGAGGCGATGGATGCCGAGCGGCCCAAGTTCATCGAGGGCGCCAAGGCCAACGGTGTCGATGATGCCAAGGCGCTCGAAGTATGGAACCTGCTCGACAAGTTCGCCAATTACGGCTTCAACAAATCCCACGCTGCGGCCTATGCGGTGGTCAGCTATCAGACCGCTTGGCTCAAGGCCAATCACCCGGTGGAGTTCATGGCGGGTGTCATGAATTGCGACATCCACCTCACCGACAAGCTCGCCGTCTATTTCGAGGAGGTGAAGAAGGGGCTCGCGCTCGACTGGGCCGCGCCCTGCGTGAACCGGTCGGCGGCAGATTTCGTGGTGCGCGGGGGGGTGCTGCATTACGCGCTCGGCGCGCTCAAGAACGTGGGTGTCGAGGCGATGAAGCTCATCGTGGTGGGGCGGGGTGAACGGCCCTTTGCCACGCTTCACGATTTCGCCCGGCGGGTCGATCTAAAGCGGATTGGCAAACGGTCGCTGGAAATGCTGGCGCGGGCGGGCGCCTTCGATGCGCTGGATCGCAACCGCCGCCGTGTGTTCGAGAGCATTGACGCGTTGATGAACTATTCGGCGGCGATACATGAGCAGAAGAATTCGAACCAGGTCTCGCTCTTCGGCGATGCGGGCGAGGACTTGCCCGAGCCCCGCCTCGCACCGGTGGAGGATTGGCTGCCCGCCGAGCGGCTGACCGAGGAATTCAAGGCCGTGGGTTTCTATCTCTCGGGCCATCCGCTCGACGATTACATGGCCGTGCTCAAGCGGCAGGAGGTCAAGACGCTCGACGAGGTGATGACGCGCGCCGAGCGGGGGCCGTTCCTTGCCAAGATGGCCGGGGTGGTGGCCGGGCGGCAGGAGCGGAAATCGGCGCGCGGCAACCGCTTTGCCTTTGCCCAGCTCAGCGATCCGACCGGTAGCTACGAGGTCACGCTGTTTTCAGAGGTGCTGGAGAAGTCCCGCGATTTTCTCGAGGCTGGCGCGCAGGTGGTGATCACCGCCGAGGCGACGATGGAGGCGGACCAGTTGAAGCTGTTGTGCCGAACGGTGCAGCCTGTTGACGGCATGGTGGCCGATGCCGGGGCGGTCGGGCTGTGCGTTTTTGTCGATCAGGTCGAGGCAATAGGCTCGGTTGCGGCGGTGCTGGACGGCGCGGCCAAATCTGTGCGAGGGGCGCGGCCCGGTCCGATCCGGTTCCGGCTCCTTGGCGCAGGGCTGCCCGGCGAGGTGGAGATCGACAGCGGCGCGGAATACCCCGTCAACCCGCAGATCAAGGGCGCAATCCGAAGCCTGACCGGCGTGGTCATGGTCGAGGAGATATAGCCCGGTGCGCTTAAGCTGATATTAACCGGCGCGGGGCGAGGCTCGGTCATGCGGTGGATCGCGCTCGTCCTCATGCCCATGCTGGCCGCCTGTTCGCATCCCTCCCCGGCGTTCTGGGGCGTGGCCCCGGTGCGCGTCAGCGTCGGGCAGAGCACCTTTGACGTGCGGATCGTGGGGCGGCACGCGCAGGCGATCCGGCTAAGCCGGGAATGGGCACCGCGCACGATCTCCGTCGCGCCGCGCGCCGCCGCCGCCATCGCAGAAGTCAGCGGCTGCGCGGTTCCCCGCCTCTGGGGCGACCAGGCGATGCTGGAGGCGGCGCTTGTCTGCGGGCCGGGCGCCTCCGCGCGGCGTGGCGTACCGCGCGTGCAAGAATGCCGCGTGGTGCCGACGCGCAGGCGGTGGACCGAAATGGCCTGCACCCCGCGAGCGGAGGATTAGCCGAGCGATTTTTCCATGAAGATCGAGCTGGCCGCATCCGGGTAGTCGCCGAATGGCCCGCGCCGCACGAAGCCGTGGCGCGCATAGAGCCGTAGTGCCGAGCCGAGCCGGTCGCCGGTCTCGAGCCGCAGGAGGGGCAGGCCATTTGCCCGCGCCTCGGCCTCGATCCGAGCGAGCAGCGCCTCGGCCACGCCTTGTCCACGCGCCTCCTCGGCCACGAACATGGATTTCACCTCGCCATAGCCCTCGCGCAGGGCAAGCGCGCCGGTGCCGAGCGTCTCGTCGCCCCGCTTCGCCACGAAGAAGCGTATGTCGGGGGTGCAAAGCGCGTCTGTGTCGAGAAAGAAATTGTCCTCGGGGGGAAACAGGGTGCGCATGAGATCGTGCGATTGCCGCAGCAGCGCCCCCACCGCCGCGTCGCGCGGGTCGCCAGGGGTAATGGTGAGGCCGGACGGGTCGTGCATGGCGCAGGTTTACGCCGAGCCTGCGCATCCTGCAAGCGGCCTGACAGCGGGAAGGCACGCAATATACTGTGGATAAGCGGTCAACCTTTCCCATATCCTGTGTTTCCATGTTGACAGCCCCGCCCGTGGCCCAGCACACTTCCCTATCATCGGAATCATCCATCCCGGGGGCGCGCTGGCGTGCAGTTCTCCAAGCTCAGACTGACCGGTTTCAAGAGCTTCGTCGATCCCACCGACCTGGTGATCGCCGATGGGCTCACCGGTGTCGTAGGCCCCAATGGCTGTGGCAAGTCCAACCTGCTAGAGGCGCTGCGTTGGGCGATGGGAGAAAATCGCCCGACCGCGATGCGCGGCGACGGGATGGAGGACGTGATCTTCGCGGGCTCTGCGAGCCGCCCGGCGCGAAACTTTGCCGAGGTCGTGATCCATCTCGACAATTCCGACCGGCGCGCGCCGGCCGGGTTCAACGATGCCGATCACCTAGAGATCACCCGCCGGATCACCCGCGACGTAGGCTCGGCCTACAAGCTCAACGGCAAGGACGTGCGTGCGCGCGACGTGCAAATGCTGTTCGCCGATGCCTCGACCGGCGCGCATTCCCCCGCGCTTGTCAGGCAGGGGCAGATTGCCGAGTTGATCAACGCGCGCCCCAAGGCGCGGCGGCGTATCCTCGAGGAGGCGGCTGGGATTTCCGGCCTCTACCAGCGCCGCCACGAGGCGGAACTGAAGCTGCGTGGGGCCGAGACCAACCTCACCCGCGTCGATGACGTGATCGAGCAACTGGCGCAGCAGATTGCGCAATTGGCGCGGCAGGCGAAGCAGGCGGCGCGCTATCGCCAGATCGGCGAGGAACTGCGCCGCGCCGAGGGGCTGCTTCTGTGGCGGCGCTATTCGGAGGCTGACGAGGCCCACACGGCGGCCGAGGCGGCCCTGCGCGAGACCACGACCGAGGCTGCCCGTGCTGAAAGGGCGGCCCGCGAGGCGGCCCGCCTGCGCGCAGAGGCCGATGATGCCCTGCCCCCCCGGCGCGAGGAAGAGGCGGTCGCTGCCGCGATCCTCCAGCGGCTCGGTGTGCAGCGCGACACGATCGCGGAGCAGGAAAACACCGCGCGCGAACGGATCACCACGCTCGAGGCGCGTATCACCCAGCTTGATCGGGACATGGAGCGAGAGGCGGGGCTCAACCGTGACGCGCAGGAGACCGTCGAGCGCCTCGAATGGGAGGCAGCAGAGCTTGCCAAGGCATCGGAGGGTCACGAAGCGCGCCTTGCCGCAGCGGCTGAGGAGGCGAGAGACGCGGCCCGCATCCTCGAGGCGCGCGAGGCGGACCTGAGCCGACTGACCGAGGACATGGCCCGCCTCTCGGCGCGGCACCAATCCGCGCAGCGCCTGATTGACGACAACCGCAAGACCTTGTTGCGTAGCGATGCCGAGGCCGAACGCGCGCGCACCGCGCAACGTGAGGCGCGCACGGCCGAGCAGGAGGCGGTGGCCACCTACACCGCCGCGAAGGCGGCCGAGGCGGAGGCGGTGGCCCGCGCGCAGGCGGCGGAGGCTGCGCTCGTGGAGGCTGACGAGGCGCGCGCCGCGGCGCAGTCCCGCGAGGCCGAGGCCCGCGCCGCCCGGTCCGAGGCCGAAGGCGAGCTGGGCGCGTTGCGTGCCGAAGCGTCGGCGCTGGCGCGGCTCGTCGAGCGCGACACGGCCGAGGGTGGCCAGATCATGGACCTGTTGCAGGTGGCTCCCGGATACGAGAAGGCGCTGGGTGCCGCGCTCGCCGACGATCTGCACGTGCCCGAGGTGGAGGAGGACGGGCCTTCGGGCTGGCGCGACCTGCCCGGCTATTCCGCGCCGCAGCCGCTTCCCGAGGGGGTGACGGCGCTTGGCAACCATGTCACCGTGCCGACCGTGCTGGCGCGCCGGATCGCGCAAATCGGCCTTGTCGAGCCCGAGGACGGCCCGCGCCTTCAGCCATTGCTGAAGCCGGGGCAGCGTCTGGTCAGCCGCGATGGCGATCTGTGGCGCTGGGATGGGTTCCGGACATGGGCCGAGGATGCCCCCTCTGCCGCAGCGCTGCGACTGGAGCAGCTCAATCGCCTCGAGGATCTCAAGCAGCAACTTGAGCAGGCAGAGGCCCGGGCCGACGGGGCCGCGCGCGCACACGATGCGTTGCGCGCCGCGCTGACCGCGCGCACCGATGAGGACCGCGCCGCACGCGAGGCGCGCCGCGCTGCCGATGCTGCCGTGACCGAGGCAAGCCGCGCGCTGAGCCGGGCCGAGGCCGACCGCAACCTCGCCGCCTCGCGGCTCGAATCGCTGGGCCTTGCCGCCGCGCGCCACGAGGAAGAAGCGGAGGCCGCCCGCGCCGCGTTGACTGAGGCAGAAGCGGCGCTCGCGGAGCTTGGGGACCTGTCCTCGGCTCGGGCCGAACTGGAGGATATCAAGACCACGGTCGAGGCCTCGCGGATCACCATGATGACGCGGCGCACGGCAGCTGACGACCTGCGCCGCGAAGGCGAGCGGCGCACGGCTCGCGGACAGGAGATCGCCCGCGAGGTGAGCGGCTGGCGGCACCGGCTCGAGACCGCCGCGACGCGCGGTGCCGAACTTGCTGAGCGCAAGGCGACCTCGGAGGCGGAGCTGGCCGAGGCGCGGACCACGCCCGAGACACTGGCCGCGAAACGCGCCGAATTGAGCGCGGAGATCACCCGTGCCGAGGCACGCCGCGCCGCTGCGGCGGACGCGCTTTCCACTGCCGAAGCGCGCGCACGGCAGGCCGCCGCCGATGAGCGCGACGCCGAGCGCCATGCGTCAGAGGCGCGCGAGGCCCGTGCCCGCGCCGAGGCTCGGCGCGATGGCGCGCGCGAGAGTTGTGAATTGGCCGCGGAGCGGATCATGGAGGGGCTTGGCCTGACACCCGTGGCATTGCGCGAAACGCTCGAAGTGGACCCGGCGGCGATGCCCGCCTCGGAGGCGATCGAGGCCGACGTGGCGCGGCTCAAGCGGCAGCGCGACGCGCTTGGGGCGGTCAACCTGCGCGCCGAGGAGGATGCGCGCGAGGTCGAGGCCGAACACGCCTCGCTGACCGGGGAAAAGGCCGATCTGGAAGAGGCGATCAAGACCCTGCGCGGGGGCATCGCGAGCCTAAACCGCGAGGGGCGCGAACGGCTTTTGACCGCGTTCGAGCAGGTGAACTCCAACTTCACCCTGCTGTTCCGGCACCTCTTTGGCGGCGGCGAGGCCAACCTCGTGCTGGTCGAAAGCGACGATCCTCTGGAGGCGGGACTGGAGATCATGTGCCAGCCGCCGGGCAAGAAGCTCTCGACGCTGAGCCTGCTGTCGGGGGGCGAACAGACGCTGACGGCGCTGGCGCTGATCTTCGCGGTGTTCCTGGCCAACCCGGCGCCGATCTGCGTGCTCGACGAGGTGGACGCGCCGCTCGACGACGCCAACGTCACGCGGTTCTGCGACCTGCTCGACGAGATGTGCCGCCGCACCGAGACGCGGTTTCTCATCATCACGCATCACGCCGTGACGATGAGCCGAATGGACCGCCTCTTTGGCGTCACGATGGCCGAGCAGGGGGTAAGCCAGCTCGTGTCTGTCGATCTCAACAAGGCTGAGGCGATGGTGGCGTGAGCCTTGCAGCCATATTATTAATTTTAACCTTTCCTTCACGCTGCTTACAGACTGTACTGTTGCTGCAGTCCATAGCAGCAGAAGGAGGTGATCAGACTGAATGAAACCGATTTCCGAAAATGGATGGTTTTTCTGGCGGCGGGAACGCTGTTGGTTACAGTCATCCGGCTTTTGATGGGGTTCTGAGCCCCTGAAAAAGTAAAGACCCTGCGGAGTAGCCGCTCCGCAGGGTCACGTTTTCGGTGCTCAGACTGAAAACAACTTCCGAATAATCGGTATACTGCCCATTCCTTAGCGAAAAGTAAAGCTCTGGCCGCGCAAACGAAAACGCCGCCCCGAGGAGCGGCGCTGCTGGTTCGCGATACGCGCGACTTATCAGAAGCCGAGGCCCGCGTACTTGTTCTTGAACTTCGACACGCGACCGCCAGCATCGGTGAGGCGGGTGCCGCCGCCGGTCCAGGCAGGATGCACGGACGGGTCGATGTCGAGCGACAGCGTCTCGCCCTCGGACCCGTAGGTGGAGCGCATCTGCACGACGGTGCCGTCGGTCAGCTTGACGTCGATGATGTGGTAATCGGGATGGATGTTTTTTTTCATCGTGCCAGTCCTTACGCCGACTTGCCCTTGAGGGGCTTGTAGTGGGTGTCTTCCGCGATCCGGGCGGATTTGCCCCGGCGCGAGCGCAGATAGTAGAGCTTGGCGCGGCGCACACGGCCGCGGCGCACAACCTCGATGTTCTCTATATTGGTCGAGTAGAGCGGGAACACGCGCTCCACCCCTTCGCCAAAGGAAATCTTGCGCACGGTGAACGAGCCGGCGACGCCCTTGCCGTTCTTGCGGCTGATGCAGACGCCTTCGAAATTCTGCACGCGGCTCCGGGTGCCTTCGGTCACCTTGTAGCCGACGCGAATCGTGTCGCCGGCCTTGAAATCGGGAATGGTCTTCCCGAGCGAGGCGATCTGTTCCGCATCCAACTGAGCGATAATATCCATCGCTGCATCTCCTGGTTTGCTTGCGGTTTGGTCCGCAAAGATGTGTCGCGTCCTTGAGAGCTCTTGGTCTTCTTCCGGGTCCGCGGATGCGCCCGCCAGAGATCAGGTCGTCATTTCGTTTGTCGGCGTTCGCCGTGGCTGCCGTGATCGACCGAAGAAAGCCGAACGAAAGGAAGCCACAGGAAACATGCCCGCAACCGCCAAGGCGATTCCAGACCAGAGGCGTATAGGCGGGTTCGCGGCGGCGATCAACCCTTCGGTTCAGAATTCCACGCCAGCCTGTGCCTTGATGTTCTGCTCGCGGAAGGGGTGCTTGACCTCGGTCATCTCGCTGACCAGATCGGCGATCTCGATCAGCGGCGCCTTGGCGCTGCGGCCGGTCAGCACGACATGGGTCATTGGCGGCTTTTCCTCGGCGAGGAAGCGCACCACGTCGTCGATGTCGAGATAGTCGTAGCGCAGGGCGATGTTGATCTCGTCCAGAAGCACCATGCGGTTTCTCTCGTCCCGGATCAGGTCCTTGGCCTTGTCCCATGCTGCCTGCGCCATCTCTGTGTCGCGGTCGCGGTCCTGCGTCTCCCAGGTGAAGCCTTCGCCCATGACGTGAAAGGCGCAGATATCGGAAAATCGCTCCTTGAGCACGTCGCGCTCGCCGCTCTGCATCGAGCCCTTGATGAACTGCACCACCGCACAGGGCATCCCGTGGCCGATGCAGCGCAGGATCATGCCAAAACCCGAGCTGCTCTTGCCCTTGCCGTTGCCGGTATGGACGATGATTAGCCCCTTCTCGCCCGTCTTGTGTTTCATCAGCCTGTCGCGGGCGGCCTTGATCCGCTTCATCTTTTCGGTATGGGCCTGTGAGTCGGTGGTCATCGGCGGCTCCTGTTCCTGCGCGTCAAACCTGACCTAGCCCGGTCGTGCCCGGTGCCGCAAGTCAGTCGCTTTCATCCGCGCGCGGGGAAAGATGTGCTTGCCACAGGTCGGGCCGGCGTTCGGCGGTGAGGTGCTCGGACATCTCGCGCCGCCAGCGGGCTACGCGGCCATGATCGCCCGAGGTGAGCACCTCGGGGATGGTGTGCCCCCGCCATTCGGCGGGGCGGGTGTAGTGGGGGTGTTCCAGAAGCCCCTCGGAAAAGCTCTCTTCCTCGGTCGATGCCTCGTTGCCGAGAACGCCGGGCAAAAGCCGCACGCAGGCGTCAATCACCGCCTGCGCGGCGATCTCTCCGCCGGTCATGACGAAATCGCCGAGGCTGATTTCCTCGATGTCGTAATGGTCGATAACCCGTTGATCCAACCCCTCGAATCGCCCGCAGATGAGCGTGACACCGGGGCCTGCCGCGAGCCTGCGCGCGCGTGCCTGCGTGAGCGGGGCTCCGCGGGGGCTGAGATAGATCAGGGGCTGGTCGGGCGGCGTGCCGGCCTGTGCCGTGTCGATGGCGCGGCCCATCACGTCGGCGCGCAGCACCATGCCCGCGCCGCCGCCTGCGGGGGTGTCATCGACGTTGCGGTGCCGCCCTTCGCCGAAGTCGCGCAAGTCGATGGTATCGAGCGACCAAAGCCCCTCACGCAGCGCGCGGCCGGTCAGGCTCTCGCCGAGGATGCCGGGAAAAGCCTGCGGTAGCAGGGTGATGACGCGCGCGGTCCACACCCCGGCGAGCGTCGGGGCAGGCGTGATCAGGTCGCGGGGTTGCGCCGAAGGGCGGATGCTCTTGCGACCGTGGGATCGGGGGGTGTCGGTCATGGCGATCAGAATATCCCCTCGGGAGGGTCGGCAACGATCCGGCCAGCGGCGAGATCGACGGTCGGCACCGCGTCGCGGGTGAAGGGCAGAAGCACGGTGCGGCTCTCGCCCGGTACCTCGATCTCGAGCAGGTCCGAGGCCCCGTGGTTGAGCACCGCGCGCACGCGGCCCAGCAGCGCACCACCGCTGTCATGAACGGAAAGTCCAATGAGATCAGCGTGATAGAATTCGTCCTCGGGCAGGTCCGGCAGGCGCTCGCGCGGCACGTAGAGGCGCGTGCCGCGCAAGTGTTCGGCCTCATCCCGCGTCCTGACGCCCGACAGCCGCGCGGTGAGCGCACCCGACGTCTGTCCGGTGAGGGTGACGTCGAAGCTTCTTTTGCCGTCCTCCGTGGTGAGCGCGCCATAGGCGGCGATGTCCTCGGCTTGGGCGGTGAAGCTCTTGAGCCGCACCTCGCCATGGACACCGAATCCCCCGGCTATGGCGCCGACGCAGACCTTGTCGCTCATGGATGGACCCTTTCGTTGCGGGGTATCATCGTGTCTCTACCGGGACATCCTGACGGCGGTCTTCCCATCCGGCAAGCTCGAGCTCAGGGGTGTCGCTGTCGGTCTCGGGCCAGCCGATGCAGAGATAGGCGACGAGGCGCCAATCTTGTGGAATATCAAGGTCTTGGGAAAGGCGGGCGGGGTCGAGGATCGACACCCAGCCAAGGCCGAGACCGCGGGCACGGGCGGCGAGCCAGAATTGCGTGATCGCGCCCACCACCGAATAGCGGCGCGCCTCGGGCATGGTCTGCGCCCCGAGTCCGGCGCCCTTGTCCGTGCCCTCGTCGCAGAAAACGGCGAGCTGCACAGGGGCTTCCTGCATGCCCGAAAGCTTCAAGCCGCTGTAAAGGCGTGCCTTTTCCCCCGCGTAGCCGTCGAGCGCGGTGGCGTTGGCGGCGGTGAAGTTCGCCAGCGCGGCGGCGCGGGCGGCGTCGGATTGCACGCGGATCACGCGCCACGGCTCGCTCAACCCCACCGAGGGCGCGAGGGTGAAGGTGGCGAGGCAATCGCGCAGGATCGCCTCGTCCACCGGGCCGGTGCGAAAGCGGCGCACGTCGCGCCGCCAACGCATCAGCCGCAGCAGATCGGCCTGGAAGTCGATGGAAAACTCTGACATTCCAGTGCCTTACATATCTTACTCTTCCGCTGGTGCCTCGGCGGCGGCGGCGGCTTTCTCGGCCTTCTCGGCGGCGCGTTCCTGTGCCTTCTTGCCGGGCTGGGCCTTTTTCATGTTGGCGCGTTCGGCCTTTTCGCGGACGCCGGCGGCCTCCAACATGCGGGCGATGCGGTCCGTGGGCTGCGCGCCCTTTTCGAGCCAGTGCTGGATGCGCTCGACATCCATCTTGACGCGGTCCTCGCTGTCCTTGGGCAGGAGCGGGTTGTAGGTGCCCAGCTTCTCGATGAAGCGGCCGTCGCGCGGCATGCGGCTGTCGGCCGCGACGATGCGGTAGAAGGGGCGTTTCTTGGAGCCACCACGGGCAAGGCGGATTTTCATGGCCATTTTGATTTCTCCTTTAATGGCAGGGGTTTGGTGAGGTGTAATCCCACCTTACGATTGCTGCTTTCGGTGATGACGGATCACCTCGGCGATGATGAAGTTGAGGAATTCGCGGGCGAATTCCGGGTCGAGATCAGCGGCGTTCGCCAGCTCTTCGAGCCGTTCGATCTGTGCGGCTTCGCGCGCGGGATCGGACGGGGGAAGGTCGTGCGCGGCCTTGAGCCGGCCCACGGCTTGTGTGTGTTTGAAACGCTCTGCGAGCGTGAAGACGAGGATCGCGTCGAGGCGGTCGATGCTCTCGCGGTGCTCGGCCAGAAGCTCAGCGGCGCGGGTGGTCGTGGCGTCAGGCATCACGGCCTCCATGCAAGGCGAACCTCACGGTTCGCGCGCCGAACCGCACGGTTCGGCCTGTGCGGCGGACGGTGGGGCAAGGATCAGTCAACGGGCATCCCCCTCGGTTTGAACAGCGGATCGCAGTAGTGGTTGATTTCCAGTTCGATGCCGTCGCGGATCTGCCCCGATGCGGCGGCACCGGGGGCGGGGTGGCGATAGACCGCGTCGGAGCCGTCGATGGTCGCGGCATCGTGGTCCTTGGTGCAGCCCAAACGCTCGGCGAGGCGGATCGAGTCGAGGTTCTTGGGGTCGATATAGCTCACCGCGCCGTCCCAGCCCTGATGTTCGTAGAAATGGCGGCGCACGGCGTGGGTGGCCTCGAGCGCGTAGCCGCGCCCGGCCTTGTCGGGCCAGATGATCCAGGCGATCTCGCGCTCGGGCCATTTCGCGGGGAACCAGCCGCCGGTCATGCCGAGGGTCTCGTCGGTTGCCTTGTCGTGGATCATCCACATGCCGAAGCCGCGGATCGCCCAGTGGCCGATCTCGGCAGCGTAGAGCATCCATGCCTCGTAGCCGTTGAGAGGCCCGCCCATGAATCGCGAGCGGTAGGAGGCGAAGGTCGCCTTGAAATCGGGGTAATCGTCCACCTCTGGCCCGCGCAGCACGAGGCGGCGGGTCTCGATCACCGGGATGTCGGGATAGTTGGTCATGCGTAAGCCTCGACCGAGCCATCGTCGTCGCGGCCCAAGGCTGCGTCGGGGCCGGGGTGGCGATAGAGGTAATCGCGGCCCATGTGGATGTTTTCGTATTCGCGCTCGAACCAGCAGCCCAGACGTTCGGCCAGCGCGATGGAGCGGGTGTTGCCGGGCACGATGTTGGAGGTGAGCGTGGTCAGGCCGAGATCCTCGTAGGCATAGCGGCGCGCGCGCATCGCGGCCTCGTAGGCGATGCCGCGGCCCTCGAACCCGTCGAACACCACCCAGCCCAGTTCCGGTTCGGGCCAGCCTTCGGGATACCAGATGCCGGTGATGCCGGCGGGCTGGCCGGTCTCGCGGTCCTCTATCGTGAAATAGCCGTGGCCGTGGATGTGCCAGTGCCCGACGTTGAGCGCGAACCAGCGCCATGCGTCGCCGCGGTTGGGGGACGCGCCGAAGCCCGCTGCGCGCTCCTGATCGAGCAGGAAGGCGATCATCGGCTCGATGTCGCGCGGTTCCGGCCCGCGCAGGATCAGGCGGGGCGTGTCGAGCACGGGGGCGTTGGTGAGGGTCATGGGCGGGCCCCCGTTGAATCTGGATATTTTTGGCAAGATGAAGTCATGGGGCTATTTCTTCTTGCCAAAACCCGAGAGGCCGGGGGGCAGGCCCATGCCGCCGCCCATGCCGCCGGGCAGTTTGCCGCCCATGGCGCGGGCGGCTTCTTCCATCGCCTTGGGGTCGTTCATGTCGGGCATGCCGCCGCCCTTGCCCATCATGCCGCCAAGCGCCTGCTTGAGCATGCCCTTGCCGCCCTTCTTGCCGAGTTTCTTCATCATGTCGGCCATCTGGCGGTGCATTTTCAGCAGCTTGTTGAGGTCCGACACCTCTTGCCCGGCGCCCGCGGCGATGCGTTTCTTGCGGCTGGCCTGCAACAGGGCGGGGTTGGCGCGTTCCTTTTTCGTCATCGACTGGATGAGGGCGATCTGGCGGGTGATCATCTTGTCGTCGAAGCCGGATTCCTGCACCTGCTTGGCCATCTTGCCCATGCCGGGCATCATGCCCATCAGCCCTTCCATGCCGCCCATCTTCTGCATCTGTTCGAGCTGGCTGCGCAGGTCGTTCATGTTGAACTGACCCTTTTGCATCCGGCGCATCATGCGCTCGGCCTGTTCGGCCTCTAGCGTTTCCTGCGCCTTTTCCACGAGGCTGACGATGTCGCCCATGCCGAGGATGCGGCCGGCGATGCGCTCGGCCTCGAACGTCTCGATGGCGTCCATCTTCTCGCCCAGGCCGACGAAGCGGATCGGCTTGCCGGTGATGGCGCGCATGGAGAGGGCGGCACCGCCGCGCCCGTCGCCGTCCATCCGGGTGAGCACCACGCCGGTCACGCCGATCTTGTCGTCGAACTCGGTGGCGACGTTGACGGCATCCTGACCGGTGAGGCCATCGACCACGAGGAGCGTCTCGCGCGGGTTTGCCACGTCGCGCACCGCCGCCGCCTGCGCGATGAGTTCGGCGTCGATGTGGAGGCGGCCTGCCGTATCCAGCATGTAGACGTCGTAGCCGCCCAAGGAGGCTTGGGTCTTAGCGCGTTTGGCGATGGCGACGGGGTCTTCGCCCTTGACGATGGGCAGGGTATCGACGCCGATCTGTTTACCCAGAATGGCGAGCTGTTCCATCGCGGCGGGGCGGTTGGTGTCGAGCGACGCCATCAGCACGCGCTTGCCGTCGCGCTCTGTCAGGCGCTTGGCGAGCTTGGCGGTGGTGGTGGTCTTGCCCGAGCCCTGAAGGCCGACCATCAGGATCGGCGCGGGCGGGTTGTCGATCTTGAGGGCGCCGGGATCGCCCTCGCCGCGCAGCGTGTCGATGAGCGCGTCGTGGACGATCTTGACGACCTGCTGGCCGGGGGTGACGGATTTGGTGACCGCCTGGCCGGTGGCCTCTTTCTCAACCCGCTTGATGAAGTCGCGTGCCACCGGTAGCGAGACGTCGGCCTCGAGCAGGGCGACGCGCACCTCGCGCAGGGCGGTCTTGACGTCGTCTTCGGAGAGCGACCCCTGCCGGGTGAGCCGGTCGAGGACGCCGGAGAGGCGCTCGGACAGGTTTTCGAACATCGCTCGCGCTCCTTCGCGCCGGTTGCATGGCTGTCACCCGAGATGGGGGTGACGTCTCAAACGATAAATGCCCCCGTGGGCGCAATGCGCTGACGGGGGGCGATCCCGGGCATTCAGCCCAAGGGACCGGAAGCGGCAAGCCTCCGGGGATTGGGGGCGTTTACGCCGGGCGTGCGGGCGAGTCAAGGTGAAGCGCGGCGGTCAGGCCCACCCCGCGTTACCCCGTCTTTTCCACGTTCACCTGGTGCGGATAGGGGATCGAGATGCCGCCCGCGTCGAATGCCTCCTTGACCGCCTTGGTCATGTGGAATTTCAGATCCCAGTAATCGGCGGCGTCGCACCACAGCCGCACGCCGATATCGACGCTGCTGTCGCCGAGGTTCACCACCCGCGCCCATGGCTCGGGATCGTCATGCACGCGCTCGTCGGCGCGCGCGAGTTCGAGGATGATCCCGATCGCGCGATCCGCGTCGTCGCCGTAGTCGATGCCGAAGCCGAGATCGCAGCGCCGCGTGGCGTGGTGCGAATAATTGGTGATGATCGCCCCCCATGCCTGTCCGTTGGGCACGATGATCTGCACGTTGTCGGGCGTCGAAAGCTCTGTGATGAAGAGGTTGAGATCGACCACCGTGCCGGAGGTGCCGCCGATATCGACGTATTGGCCCATCTTGTAGGGGCGGAACAGGATCAGCATGAACCCCGCCGCGAGATCGCTCAGTGTGCCCTGGAGCGCGAGGCCGATGGCGAGGGTTGCCGCGCCCAGAACCGCGACGAGGCTGGTGGCCTCGATGCCGAAGATGCCCAGGACCGCGATGAGCACCATGAGCAGGATCACCCATTTCACGACGGAGACGGCGAAATTGCCGATGGTCTTGTCGATGCGGGGGCTGGCGGTGACGCGGCGGCGCACCGTTGCGCTGACCGCTCCGGCGACGATCCAGCCCACCACAAGGACCGCCAGCGCCTTGGCCGCGGCGATGACGAGCGGGGCATAGCCGCCCAGAGATGAAAGGATGTCCTGCATTTGGATCTCCGTCTGTACGAATGAACTGTCCACAGCCTTGCAGCAGGACCGCCGGTTTCGCAATGGCGCGGCCGTCGCCGGATGCGAGATCGTGCGTCTTGCGCCCGTCGCACCCGCCGTCTATCCCGCCCGCGTCTCCACCACCGCGCTCTTTTCCAGCGTGCGGTGCACCGGGCAGCGGTCGGCAATTTCCATCAGGCGCGCGCGCTGATCCTCGTCGAGGTCGCCCTCCAGCCGGATCACCCGCAGGAAGCGGTCGGCCTTGGCCGTGCCGCGGCTGTCGGCGTCCTGCGCGTGGACCTTGTCGTGGCAGACATCGACGCTGACATGGTCGAGTGGCCATCGCTTGCGTCGGGCATACATGCGGATGGTCATCGAGGTGCAGGCCCCGAGACCGGCGGCGAGAAAACCATAGGGTGACATGCCGCGATCGGTGCCGCCATAGGCCTCGGGTTCGTCGGCCAGAACGTGGTGCGACGGCCCGGCGTTCACGTCCTGCAAGAAGCCGCCGGGATTGGCCTCGCTCACCCGCACGACGCCCTCGGGTGCGCCCGGTGGCGGGGCGGGGGTGCGCAGGTCGAGGTATCGCGCTGCCCATGCGGCGATCACCTCTGCGGCGTATTCGGCATCTCCCGGATCGGTCACCAGGTGGTCGGCCCCGTCGAGGGTGACGAAGCTCTTGGGATGCTTTGCCACCTTGAAGATCTCGGCGGCGTTCTCGATCCCCACCACTGCGTCGCGCGGCGCGTGCATCACCAGCAAAGCGCGCCGCAGGCCCTCGATTTTCGGGGCAAGCCGTTCGGCGCGCACGTCCTCGACGAAGCCTTGCCCGATGCGGATCGCCCGCCCGCCAAGCGTGACCTCGGCCGCGCCCTCGGCCTCGATCCGGTCCAGCGCGCCGGCGAAATTATGGGTGACGTGGCCGGGATCGAACGGCGCGCCGATGGTGACGACCGCGCGCACGCTGTCGATACCGCCCGCCGCCGCCAGCACCGCCGCACCGCCAAGGCTGTGCCCGATCATCAACCCCGGCGCCATGCCGCGCGCGGCCAGCGCCGCCGCCGCGAGTTCGAGATCGGCCACGTTCGAGGCAAATGACGTGTTCTCGAATTCGCCACCCGAATGACCCAGCCCGGTGAAATCGAAACGCAGCACGGCGATGCCGGCACCGGCCAGCCGCGCCGCGATGCGGCGCGCGGCGGGAATGTCCTTGGAGCAGGTAAAGCAATGCGCGAAGAGGGCCGTGGCCAGATGCGGTCCCTCGGGCAGGTCAAGCCGCGCGGCAAGCTCGTGGCCGTCATGGCCCGCGAAGGTGAAGCGTTCGGTGGGCATATCCCCGTCCCCTTTCAATTCCGTCGCCTAGAGACTAGGCGCGCGGTGCCGCGGCTTCCAGCATCGGGCGCGGGTCGTCACGCGATGGTGAGGCTTCGTGGTTTTCGCATCGAATTGACCACATTATCCCGGCGCGCCGCCACCCGTCATTAACCCGGATCGCGCCATGTTGAAACGGGGCGCAACAGGAGGGTGAGAGATGACTTGGCGCGTGCGCACGAAAGGGGATGTGTGGCGATTCACCGTGGCGATCTCGGTGATCGTTCTGCTGGGCAGCCTGGGCCTGCGCTTCGGGATGCTGCCGCCCGATCTCGCCGCGCGCACGCTCGTTCCCGGGTCGGCGATGGCGTTGATGCTCGCCGCGCCGATCGCGTGGTTCGTGGGCCGCCGGATGTACGAGGTGCACCGCCTCGGCACGCGGCTGGAACACGCGATCAACCACGACCTGCTCACTGGCGTGCACACGCGCAGGGCGTTTTACGAGCGCACCGGACCGATGACCGCGGGGGCCTGTGCGGTGATCGTCACGGATATCGACAATTTCAAGGGGTTCAACGACCGTTACGGCCATTTCGCGGGCGACCAGGCGCTGCGCCAGTTCGCCGCCATGCTGACCGGGAATTGCCGCCATGCCGATATCGTCGCGCGGTTCGGCGGCGAGGAATTCGTGATCGTGCTGCGCGACGTGGGTGCCGATGAGGGGCTCGCCGTGGCCGAGCGGCTCGCCGCGCGGGTCCGTGCCTCGGCGATCTACCACGGCGCGCATACCCTGCGTCTGACGACGAGTTTCGGGGTTGCGGCGCTGCCGCCCGGCGGCGACATGGATACCGCGATCCAGCAGGCCGATCGCGCGCTCTACCGTGCCAAGCACGCCGGGCGCGACCGCGCCTTGCTCTACGATCCGGGCTGTGACGATGCGGCGATCCCGATGGGAACGGCGGCGGAATGAGGGCTGAAGAAGGGAACACGGTGCATAACGAAATTTGATGATTAACACTATAAACATTTGTTTTGGTGATTGAAGGCGCGGGTCTATCTATCCTTGTACCATGCTCAAGGAAAGGACAGCACAATGCCCCAGGATATCTGCCTCCCCCCGGCCTCTCGCACCGGTCGCGTTCCCCGTTTTACAGTGACACTTGGCCTTGCGGCGTTGCTGATGGCGGTGATCGTCTCCGGCGAAACCCCGGAACCGCGCAACGTCGAGGGGGCCGAGCCCGCCTACGAGGACTGGCACGGCAATGTCCGCCGGTCGCGCTGACCGGCGTCAGTCGCCCATCAGCGCCGCATCGAACGGATAGCGCGTCAGGTTCTCAAAGCCGTCCTCGGTGATGAGAACCTGGTCCTCCAGCTTGATCGAGAAATCGCCGCCAACCTCGCCCACCAGCGCCTCGACGCAGAGCACCATGCCCGGTTCCAGCACGTAGTCGAAGGCCCCCTCGACCATCTTTTCGGGGTAGGCCACCAGCGGCCACTCGTCGCACAGCCCCACCCCGTGCATGAGGCAGCCGTACTTCTGCGCCTGGAATTTCTCGTCCAGGACGTGGGTGTTGCGGCTCAGGTCCTGGATGTTCACGCCCGGCTTCAGCATCTCCATGTTGGTGCGGATATGCTCCACCGCGTGCTGCATGGCATAGACCATGTCCGGGCGCGGCCGCTGATCGCCGATCCACCAGCTGCGCGAGATGTCCACGCAGATGCCATAGCTGCCGATCAGGTCGGTGTCGAAGCTGATGATCTCGTTTCGCTGGCACACCCGCGGCCCGCATTCCTGGAACCACGGGTTGCTGCGCGGTCCCGAGGCCAAGAGCCGAGTTTCGATCCACTCGCCGCCGCGGCGGATGTTCTCGGCGTGCAGCACGGCCCAGATGTCATCCTCGCAGGTTTTGCCGTCGCCCACGTTGGCGCGGGCGAAATCCTCCATCGCGCGCACGGCCCGCTCGCAGGCATGGCTCGCGCAGCGCATGGCGCGGATCTCGTCGGGGCCCTTGACGCTGCGCGCCTTTTCGGTGACCTCCTCGCCCTCCATGATGGTGAGTCCTTGCGCCTCTAGCGCGCGAAGCCCGTGGATCATCGGCTTGTCCACGGCGAGCCGCGTGTTGCCGGGGGCGTGTTCGGCCAAGATCGTGCGGACGTCACCCGCGAACAGGTCGGCGGCCACGTCCACCTTGTCGCCCCGGTCGAAATAAAACAGGTCCGCGCCCGAGCGAACCTCGGCCACCAGCGGGTTGAAGGAGGACAGGAACGGCGCGTTCTTGTAATCCCACATCACCATGTGGCCATCGGCACAGAGCAGCAGCGCGCGAAACGGGTTATGCGCGTTCCAGAGCTGCATGTTGGTGCTGTCGGTGGCGTAGCGGATGTTGAGGGGATCGAACATCAGGAGGCCCGCGTAATCTCGGTCCACGATGTGCCGCGTGAGCCGCGCCCAGCGATAGCGGCGCATCGCCTGCAAGTCCGGCAGCTCCAGCCCCGCCGCCGCCCATTCGTCGAAGGCGAGCCGCGTCGGCCCGATCTCGATCCGGTCGGCATCGTTGGGGGTATTGTCGCCAAGCGTGGTGCCGCGTGTCGGGTCGATCTTGCGGGTATCGCGATAGTGGCGGTTCATCGGTTGGTCCTCCCTCCCGCCAGATTGGCAAGCGGCGGGTATTGCCCGCGCGCCGGATTGCGACGCGGGCCAATGTCGATTTTCGCCCTTCGTGACGCAGGGTCCGGCTTGCACGCGCCGCCGTGCGGCCCATGCTCGGCCGTGACCGCAACGCGCGCGAAGCAAGGACCATAGTGCCCATGAGCCCCCTCATCGCCGAATATGTCGCTACGCTCGGGCCTCGGGCCACGGGTCGGATCCGGGGCCGTGCCCGACTGGAAATCGCGGATCACGGCAGCGTGCTGCTGAGCGAGGCGGGGGCCGAGCCGGGCACGTCCGACGCCGCTGCCGACGTCGTGCTCGGCGCCAGCGACGCGGTGTTTCGCGCGATCCTGTCGGGCGCGCAGAACCCGATTACCGCCTACATGACCGGCAAGCTGCGGGTGGAGGGCAACGTGCAGCGCGCGCTCAAGGTGTCGGGCATCCTCACCGGGTCATGAGCCGCAGCATCCTTTGCCCGCCTGGACAGGCGGGCAGGGCACCGTGCCGTAGGAGCAGAACACGCAGCAATCGCCCGGTTGCGGGTGCAGCACCGCGCCGCAGGCGCTGCATTCGTGGAACCATTGGCAGGAGTCGGTGGGCATCTCCAGATCCTCGGCGGCGCCGCAATGCGGGCAGGTCAGCCGTGAGGACAGGCTCATTTGCGGTTCTTGCGGCGCCATAGCGTAACCCCCGTGAAGATCAGAAATCCGGCCAGCAGCGGCAACAGCACCGCGTCGCGATAGAGAACGCCGATCAGTCCCGACAGGCCAAGCGCCCCGAGCACCCACGGCAGGAGCGGTGTCACGCAGCAAAGTGCGGTGATCGTGGTCCCCCCAAATCCGAATGCCAGTCGCCAATCCGCCATACGCTGCCCGTCTGGGTCAGTTCTCGGCACAGTCTACATCCTGTCGCCGCTACTGGATCAAGGGGATATCGGTCACATTGACATGATGGGCGCTCATTCCGGGGGGGCGAACAACCGGTCCCGCGCGCAAACCGTCAGATGCGCAGGAAGGGTTGTGCCAGACGCGGGATCACCCCGCGGAAGCGCAGGGGGGCGTCGGTAGCGGCGAGGCAGATGCAATCCGCCCCGATATCGGCGACCGGCATGTGGTGGAGATCCTCGTCGGCGATTTCGATATCGCCGGGACCGTAGCGGTCGGTTTCGTCCACGAAGGCGCCTTGCAGCACCAGTGTCAGTTCCGTGCCGCGGTGTCCATGATCGGGGACCGCCGCGCCCGCCGGGATGAACAGAAGCCGTGCCGTGGCGTCGCGCGAGGTGGGCAGGATCGCCTGTTTCACCCCCATGCCGATGGACCGCCAGCGCACATCGTCGAGATCGCCGCCCACGTAATCGCAAAGCGGCGCGGGCAGCACGCCGCGTCTGCGCGGCGCGGGGGTGTTGACGACGGGCGCGCCGTTGCGGATGCGCGCCATTGTCTCGTCAAGGCTATCGGGGGCCATCGCCACGGTATCGGCCCGTTCCAGGACCGCGCCGCCAAGGCTCTCGTAGGCGCCGAGCCGCGCGCGGCAGTCGTCGCACATCGAGACATGCGTGGCCACGGCCAGGCTGAACGCTTCGGGCAATGCGCCCGCAGAATAAGCCATCAGCAGCTTGTCGGTCAGGTGGTGGTTGATGTCATGCATGGTCATGGTCGTCACTTCATTGCGTGGCGCAGACGGTCGAGCGCCAGTCTGATGCGGGATTTGATGGTGCCGAGCGGCAGGCCGGTCTCTGTGGCGATCTCGGAATGGGTGAGATCGCCGAAATAGGCCTTTTCGATCAGCACGCGCTGTTTCTCGGGCAGGGCGGCCAGCGCTTCGCCCAGTTGTTTGCTTTCCTGTTGCAGGGCCAGCGCATCGGCCTGGTCGGGCTCTGGCTCGGGGCCCCAGGGCAGGTCTTCGGGCTCGGGGTGTCTTGTGCGGCGAAGCACGTCGATGCGCCGGTTACGCGCGATGGTGAATATCCACGTTGCCACCGAGGCGCGGTTCGGATCGAACAGGTGCGCCTTGTGCCATAGCGTCGCCATCGTCTCTTGCGCGCATTCCTCGGCCAGCGTGGCATCGGCGCCCGAGCGCATGAGGAACGCCTTTACCCGCGGGGCGAAGTGGCCGAACAGGCGGGCGAAAGCCGCCTCGTCACGTGCGTCGCGCACCGCGATCATGGACGTCACCCAAGCGTCCTGGCCTCTGGTCATCCGGTCCTTTGATACCACGCTGCTGTCCGCTCCCTTGCGTCTGTCAGCGTGCCACATAGCACGTAGGCGTGCGGGCGGCGAGGGGGGGGCGACGCGGGCGGCGGTCGCGGGGAGTGTTTCGGTGAACATGCCCCTGTTACGCACCGCGCACCGGGCCGGATCACTTTGCCGGGCTGACCACCGTTCCACGACCGTGTCGCACGCATTCTAATCCGGTGGCGACCGTGCCGCGTAAACGTGGGAAGTGTTTTGATAATGAAGGACCACCCCGCCATGCTCCATCCCGCGCAACGAAAGATCGCCGTCATCGGCGCCGGGATCACCGGCATGGGGGTGGCCGAGCGGCTGGCCTGTCGTCACGCGGTGACGCTCTACGAGGGCGAGCCGCGGCTTGGAGGGCATGCGCGCACGGTGATCGCGGGCAAGCGCGGCGATCAGCCGGTCGATACCGGCTTCATCGTCTTCAACTACGCCACCTATCCCGAGCTTACGGCCATGTTCGACCGGCTGGACGTGCCGGTGACGGAAAGCACCATGAGCTTTGGCGCGTCGTTCCGCGGCGGTGCCTTTGAATACGGGCTGGAGGGTGCGCGTGCCTATTTTGCCCAAGGGGCGCGCGCCCTCGACCCGCGGCATTGGCTCATGCTGCGCGACATCTTTCGCTTTAACGCGCGCGCGCTGGCGGTGTCGGAGGATGGCAGCCTCAGCATCGGCGCGCTGATGGACCGGATGCGGCTGGGGCGGTGGTTTCGCGAGTATTACCTCACGCCGTTCTCGGGTGCGATCTGGTCCACCCCGGTTGAAAAGGTCCTCGACTTCCCGGCGCATGCGCTGGTGCGTTTCTTCAAGAACCACGGGCTGCTGGGGTATGACGAACAGCATCAGTGGTACACCGTCGCGGGCGGCTCGCGGGCCTATGTGGACCGGCTGGAGAGGTCGATGCGGGCGCGGGGCGTTGCGCTGCGGCCCGGCACGCCGGTCCGGGGTGTGCGGCGCGATGCGCACGGGGTGATGCTGCGCGCCGAGGGTGCGGAGTGGGAGCGGTTCGACGAGGTGGTATTTGCCACTCATTCCGACGACAGCCTGGCGCTGCTGTCCGATCCAAGTGCAGAGGAGCGCCGCAATCTCGGGGCCATCGCCTATCAGCCCAACGACATCACGTTGCACGCCGACACGAGCCTCATGCCGCGGCGCCGGGCGGTGTGGTCGTCGTGGAACTATACCGAGGGCCCGGCCAAGCGCGCGGGCCAGATCGACCTGACCTACTGGATGAACAGCCTGCAGCCGATCCCGCGGGACGATCCGCATTTCGTCACCCTCAACACCACGCGCCCCATCCGCGAAGAGCTGATCTATGACCAGGTGACGCTGCGCCACCCGGTCTATGACCTCAGTGCGCTGGCCGCGCAGGAGCGCGTGCGCGCGGGCAACGGTGCGCGACATACGTGGTTCTGCGGTGCGTGGCTGCGCCACGGTTTTCACGAGGACGGGCTTGCCACCGGGCTCGAGGTGGCCGACGCGATCCTCGCCCGCGATAGCGCGCCGGTCGTCGCAGATATTGCCGCCGAATGAGTATCGTCCGCCATATCGCGGGCCACACATGGCACGGGCGCAAGGGCGCGGTGGAGAACGCGTTTCGCTATCGGGTGGATTACCTATTGCTGGATGCCGAGGACGCCGCGCCGACCGCGCCACGCCTGTTTGCGCGGGGCCGCGCGGGGGTGATGTCGCTTCATGACCGCGACCACGGTGGCCCGCCGGGCAAGGGGCGCGGCGCGGCATGGGTGCGCGAGGTGCTGGCCGCTCACGGTCTGCCCGAGCCTGCGCGGATCGAGCTTTTGGCGCAGCCGCGCGTGCTGGGGCATGTGTTCAACCCGGTCGCATTCTGGCTGTGCCACGACGAAGGCGGCGCGATCCGCTGCATCATCGCGGAGGTGACCAATACCTATGGCGATCGCCATTCCTACCTGTGCCACCGCGACGACCACGCGCCGATCACCGCCACGGACAGGCTGCGCGCGCGCAAGGTATTCCACGTCTCGCCGTTTCAGCCGGTCGAGGGGGCGTATGAATTCCGGTTTGATCTGCGCCCCGACCGCATCGGCATCTGGATCGACCTGACGGCGGGCAATGGCGGGGTGGTGGCCACGCTCACCGGCCCCGTGCGCCCGCTGAGCCTGCGGGGCATGGCGGGGGCGCTGCTGCGCCGCCCGTTCGGGTCGCGCCGGGTGCTGGCGCTGATCCATTGGCAGGCGCTGCGGCTGTGGTGGAAGGGGGCGCGGTTTCACGCACGCCCCGCGCCGCCCGCCGACGAGGTCAGTCGATGAGCCACGCCGCCACCCTGTCCGGTGCGGCCCCCACCCCGCGCCTGCCTGGCTACGCGCTTTTTGCCGGGATGCTCGCGGCGGCGGGATTGCCGGTCTATATCCACGCGCCCAAGGTCTATGCCGACGCGCATGGCGTCTCGCTTGCGGCGCTGGGCACGGTGCTGTTCGCGCTGCGGCTGATCGACGTGGTGCAGGATCCGGCGCTTGGCTGGCTGGCGGCGCGCAGCGCGCGCTGGCGGGGGCTGGCGGTGAGCGCCGCTGCCGCGATGATCGCGGGCGGGATGCTGGGGCTTTTTGCCATCGCCCCACCCGTCGCGCCGCTCGTCTGGTTCGCGCTGATGCTGACGCTGGTGTTCAGCGCGTTCAGCTTTCTGACCATCTGCATGTATGCCGAGGGCGTCGCCGCCGCCGACCGGCTGCCCGGCGCGGGGCATTTGCGGCTGGCGCGCTGGCGCGAGACCGGCGCGCTGCTGGGCATCTGTGCCGCGGCGACGGCGCCGACGCTGTTGGGCGGCTACGCGGGATTTGCGCTGGCCTTTGCCGCGCTGGTGGTGGTGGCCTGGCTGGCGATGGTTGGGCAATGGCAGGGCGGAGGCGATGGCACGGCCGCAACGGGCTTTGGCACCGTGCTGCGCGACGCGCGCGCCCGGCGGTTGCTGGCGGTGGCGCTGGTCAATGCCGCGCCGGTGGCCGTCACCTCGACGCTGTTTCTGTTTTTCGTTGAAAGCCGCCTCGCCGCGCCGGGATGGGAGGGGCCTTACCTCGTGTTGTTCTTTCTCAGCGCCGCCTGTGCCGCGCCGCTCTGGGGTGCGCTGGCCGAGCGGTATGGTGCGAAACGGATGCTGCTCTGGGCGATGGGCGTCTCGATTGTCGCCTTTGGCTGGGCGGTCACGTTGGGCGCGGGCGATCTCGCGGCCTTTGCGGTGATTTGCGTGGTCTCGGGCGCGGCCACGGGGGCGGACATGACGCTGCTCCCCGCGCTTTTCGCCCGCCGCATGGCGGCCATCGCGCCGGGTGGCGCCGAGGGCTTTGGCCTCTGGGCCTTTGTGTCGAAATTCACGCTGGCGCTCGCCGCCGTGGCGGTGTTGCCGACGCTGGAGGTGGGCGGCTTTCGTGCGGGTGGGGAGAACGACGCGCAGGCGCTGTGGCTGCTTGCGCTGATGTATGGCGGGCTGCCCTGCCTGCTGAAACTGGGGGCTATCGCGCTGCTCTTGCGCACGGACCTCGACGACGGGAAAGGATGACGGGATGGACGCGGTGGGACTGATTCTCCTCGGTGCGGTCGGGATGCTGGTGCTCATGGCGGTGGCCGCGCGATTTGCCGGGTTCGGCGCGCAGCGGCTCGGTGACTATGCCGCCTCTGCGCCGCGTCTCGACCTGCGCGAGCATCTCAATGGCCCGATCAAGTGCGAGGGCGTGATCTATGGCCCGCTGGGGCGGGTCGCCTCGCGGTTCGACGCCGATTTCGAGGCGGAATGGCATGGTGGGCGTGGCATCATGCGCGAGCATTTCCGCTATGACAGCGGCAACCGGCAGGATCGCGAATGGCAGCTCACGCTCAGCAATGACGGAACCATTCGCGCCGAGGCCGACGATCTCGTGGGCCCCGGCCACGGGCAGCAGACCGGCGCGGCGGCGCGGCTGAGCTATCGCATCCGCCTGCCGCGGGAGGCGGGTGGCCATGTGCTGAGCGTGACCGACTGGATGTATCTCACCCCCGGTGGCGTGATCGTGAACCGCAGCCAGTTCCGCAAGTTCGGGATCAAGGTGGCAGAGCTTGTCGCCACCATGCGCCGGGTGGAGCCATGACCGGCTGGCAGGGCAAGCGCTACTGGCTGGTTGGTGCGAGCGAGGGGCTCGGCGCGGCGCTGGCGCACAAGCTGAGCGCGGCGGGGGTGGAGGTGATCGTGTCCGCCCGCAACGAGGCGCGGCTTGCGGAGCTTGTCGCCGCACTGCCGGGACGTGCGCGCGCCGTGCCGGTGGACGTGCGCGACGATGCGAGCGTGGCACAGGCGGCTGAAGCGGTGGGCGAGATCGACGGCCTGGTCTACCTCGCTGGCGTCTACTGGCCGATGCCCGCGACCGAATGGCGCGCGGAGGAGGCCACGGCGATGGCCGATGTGAATTTCACCGGCGCGGTGCGGGTTCTGGGCCATGTCGTGCCCGGCATGGTGGCGAAGGGCGAGGGGCACATCGTGCTGACCGGCTCGCTGTCGGGGTTTCGCGGCCTGCCCGGCGCCATCGGGTATGCGGCGTCGAAGGCCGGGGTGATGAGCCTCGCCGAATCGATGCGTGCGGACCTGTGGCGCAGTGGCGTGCGCGTGCAGCTTGCCAATCCCGGCTTTATCAGGACACGGCTCACCGACAAGAACGCGTTTCACATGCCGTTCATCATGTCGCCCGAGGCCGCCGCGCAGGAAATGTTCGAGCTGATGTGCGACGCGGGCGCCTTTCAGCGCCATTTTCCCCGGCTTTTCAGCTACGTGTTTCGCCTGTCGCGATTTTTGCCGGACGGGCTCTATTATCGCCTGTTTGCGTGAGATCAAGGAAAGGGTCTCTGCGCGCGGGCAAATGTGTGGCATGATCGTGCGCGAGGAGGCCACCCATGCTGGACATCACCGTTTACAAGATTGCTCAGATCGTTCTTATGGCGCGCGAGCTTGGCCGTGCCGAGGGCGAGTTGCGTGCCTTCATCGACCGGCTGAGCGAGGAGGAGCAGGCCAGCCTCGTCGCGGTCATGTGGATCGGGCGCGGCAGCTTTGAGGCCGAGGAGATCGAGGAGGCAAAGCGCACCGCCTTTGAGGAGGCGACGACGCCTTGCGCCGATTACCTGATCGGCACGCCGCACCTGTCCGATCACCTCGAGAACGGGCTGGACGCGCTCGGCCTGTCGGCGGCGGCGGATGAGGACGACCTGATCCGCGGCGGCTAGCCGGGGGCTGCCCTCACCCCTCCTGGATGCTCTCAAGGTAGGCCATCAGCGCCGCGAGCGGGCGCGGTGTGGGCGTGAGCACCCCGTCGCCCACATCCACCGGCACTGTCTCGCCCTCCAGCAGCAGGCCGAATTCCGGCATGTCCTGCCCCGGCAGGCCGGTGCGGTCGTAGCCGTCGATCACCGACAGCACGTGACGGCGCGGGAAGGTGCCATCCTCGGAAAGTCGGGTCAGATCGGCGGGCGGCGGGGTCATCGCCGGGGCCCAGGGTCCGTCACCCTTTCCGGACGTGCCGTGGCACTGCGCGCAGTTATCGGCATAGATCGCCGCGCCTTCGCCCGCATCGGGCATGGAAACGGCCTGCACGCAGGCGGCAACGCCCAGCACGGCGACAAGGAACAGGGGACGGGTCTGCATCGGGGGCCTCATTCGCGTTTGCATCCGAGGCTATCCGCGTCGCCCGCGTGGCGCAATGGTCCCGATCACGCGAGTTCGCCCCCCAGCGCCCGGTCGATCAGCGCCACCGTCTCTGCCACGCCATAGAGCGCGATGAATCCGCCGAAGCGCGGGCCCTGAGAGGCCCCCAGCAGCACCTCGTAGAGCGCCTTGAACCAGTCGCGGAGCGGGTCGAACCGGTCGCGCCCCACGGCGTAGACGATGGATTGCAGCGCCTCGTCATCCGTGGGCCCGTCATAGGCTACCAGTTGATCGCGCAGATCGGTCAGCGCCTCGCGCTCCAGATCGGTGGGCGCGCGATAGACCTTGGTAGGGGCGACGAAATCCTCGTAATAGCGCACCGCCCCGCCCGCCGCGGCATCGAGATCGGGATGTGTCGCGGCGCTTGCCCCGGGCGCGTAGCGGCGGATGAAGCCCCAGAGCGTCTCCTTGTCATGGGCGGCGGAAACAGAGGCGAGGTTGAGCAGCATCGAGAAGGGCACCACCATCCGGCTCTGGGGCACGTCGCCGTTGTGGATGTGATGGACCGGGTTGGCCGCCCGCTGCGCCGCGTCCTGACCGGCATAGGCGCGCAATTGCTGGTGATACTCGTCCACCGCCTTGGGGATCACGTCGAAATGCAGCCGCTTGGCGGTCTTGGGCTTTTGATACATGAAATAGCTGAGGCTCTCGGTCGAGGCATAGCGCAGCCATTCGTCGATCGAGATGCCGTTGCCGGAGGATTTCGAGATCTTCTGCCCGCTCTCGTCGAGGAACAGCTCGTAGGTGAAATGCTCGGGCGGGCGCACGCCCAGCGCCCGGCAGATGCCGTCATAGATGGGCGTGTTGGTGGAATGGTCCTTGCCATACATTTCGAAGTCGACACCCAGCGCCGCCCAGCGCGCCCCGAAATCGGGCTTCCATTGCAGCTTTACCCGGCCGCCGGTGACAGGAAGCGTCCATTCGCGCCCCTGCTCGTCGTCGAAGGTAATCTCGCCTCTGGCGCCGTCCACATGCTTCATCGGGACGTAGAGCACGCGCCCCGTCTCGGGGTGGATGGGCAGGAAGATCGAATAGGTCTGCTGACGCTCTTCGCGCAGGGATTTGAGCATGATCTTCATGATGTCGTCATAGGCGGAGGCGGCGCGCAACAGCACCTCGTCGAACTGCCCGGAGCGGTAGAACTCCGTGGCGCTGACGAATTCATACTCGAACCCGAACGTATCGAGAAACCGCCGCAGCATGGCATTGTTGTGCGCGCCAAAGCTTTCGTGCGTGCCGAACGGGTCGGGCACGGATGTCAGCGGCTTTTGCAGGTGCTCGGCCAGCATTTCGCGATCGGGCACGTTGCCCGGCACCTTGCGCATCCCGTCGAGATCGTCGGAAAAACAGATGAGCCGCGTGGGGATGTCGCTGATCGTCTCGAAGGCGCGGCGGATTATGGTGGTGCGCAGCACCTCGCCGAAGGTGCCGATATGTGGCAATCCGCTCGGGCCATAGCCGGTCTCGAACAGCACGTGCCCCTTTTCCGGCGGGGCCTTTTCGTAGCGTTTGAGCACGCGGCGCGCCTCTTCAAAAGGCCACGCCTTCGAATTCATCGCCGCTTCGCGCAGATCGGACATCGCTCAAACTCCGGTTTTGTCGCAGGCAATGGCCCGCGCGACCTTGCGGGTTCCTATTGCCGGGGCGCGAGACAGTCAATATTCTGCACCGCAACACGCGCCCCCTGAAAGGCCCCCCCATGTCAGACCCGATCCCCCACTCGCTCTCGCCGCAGGATTGCCTCGTCGCCCTGATGATCGCGGTCTCCGCCTCCGACGAGAACATGCGAACCGCCGAACTCGTCAAGATCGAGAGCACGATCAACAACCTGCCCATCTTTGCCAGCTACGATCTCGACCGGCTGCGCGTGATGTCGCAGACGGTGTTCGACCTGTTCTCGGTCGAGGACGGGCTTGACGCGCTGTTTGGTCTCATGCGTGCCAACCTGCCCGAGGCGCTGAACGAGACCGCCTACGCGCTTGCCTGCGACGTTGCGGCGGCCGATGGCACGCTCAACGACCGTGAGTTGCGGCTGTTGGAGGAAATGCGCTACGAGCTCGATATTGATCGGCTGCACGCCGCCGCGATCGAGCGTGGCGCGCGCGCGCGCCACCTCACGATCTGAGTGCGGGACGGCGATTGCCACTCGCGCCGCCACCGCAACGCGCCTATAACGTCAGGTGCCACAGCCTGGAGGGACGCCGCCATGACCGGAGAGCTTTCGCCCATCGACAAGGCCAAGTTCGTCGCTGCCAAACGTTCGGTCGACTACATCGAGGACGGGATGCGCGTGGGGCTTGGCACCGGGTCTACCGCAGCGTGGATGGTGCGCTGCCTCGGCGAATTGGTGCGCGAGGACGGGCTCAAGATCAAGGGCGTGCCGACCTCCACCCGCACCGCCGAGCTTGCCCGCGAGGTGGGCATCGAGGTCATCAGCCTCGACGAGGCGAAATGGCTGGACGTGACCATCGACGGCGCGGATGAGTTCGATGCAAACCTCAACCTGATCAAGGGTGGCGGCGGGGCGCTGTTGCAGGAAAAGATCGTCGCCACCGCCAGCGACCAGATGATCGTGATCGCCGATATCGGCAAGGAGGTCGAGCATCTCGGCGCCTTTCCGCTGCCGGTCGAGGTGATCCCGTTCGGTTGGCAGACCACGAAATCGCTGATCGAGGAACTGCTCATCAACATGGACGTGCTCGGGCGCGATGCGTCACTGCGGATGAATGGCGACCGTCCCTTCGTCACCGACGAGGGCAATTATATCGTCGATCTGCACCTTGCCCGCATCGGCCACCCGCACCGGCTTTCGATGGCGCTCAACCAGATGCCGGGGGTGGTCGAGAACGGTCTGTTCCTCGATATCTGCGACGTGGTGATTCTCGGTTTTGGCGATGGCCGGGTGGAAACGCGCGACATCAACGACGGCACCGTGGCCAAGGAACGGATAGATTTCGTCGAGAGCGAGAATCTCTTCGCCGATCTCGACGATTGAGCCCTGCCGCCGGTTGGCACGGCCCGCGCGAAGGATTAGATCGGCGCAATGGCAAAGAACCGCACACATGACGGCCCCGGCCCCTCGCAGCGGCAACTCCGCGTCGGTGAACTCGTTCGCCGCACGCTCTCGGAGGTGCTGATGCGCGGCGACATCCACGACCCCGAACTGAACCGCCTGTCGATCACGGTGGGAGAGGTGCGCTGCTCGCCCGATCTCAAGATCGCCACCGCCTTCGTGATGCCGCTGGGCGGCGAGGCGCAGGGCGAGGCAATCGAGTTCCTCGCACGCAACAAGGCCGAGCTGCGCCGCATCATCGGCCGCAAAGCGGGGCTCAAGTTTACGCCCGACCTGCGCTTTCGCCTCGACGAGACCTTTGACCAGATGGACGAGACGCGCCGGCTCTTCGAGGATGAAAAGGTGCGCCGGGATGTGGAGGGGTAGGCTCGGTCCATTGAGCTTGTACCGGGTTATGTGCGCCTTCTTGTGCCGCCGCCCAATCGCCGCCGTCTTTCTCCTCCTCGCTCCCCTCGTCCTGTCTCTTGTCGCTCCTGCATCCGCTGCCTCGTGTCGCGCGATCACCGTCGAGGGTGCGGATTACACGCTGTGCGAGGCCGACGCCGCGCGCGACGATATCCGCCTGTTTCTCAACGATCCCGGCAGCGATACGCTTCTCGGCAGCTTTGCCAATGTCGAGCGGCTGCTGGAGAAACAGGGCCAGCGCCTCGCCTTCGCGATGAATGGCGGCATGTATCATCCCGACCGCCGCCCCGTCGGGCTCCATGTCGAGGCGGGGCGCAAGATCGCCCCGCTCGTCACGCGCGCCGGACCCGGTAATTTCGGGATGCTGCCCAACGGTGTGTTCTGCCTGCGCGAGGACCGCGCCGACGTGATCGAATCGCGCGAATTCGCCCGCGAGGCCCCCGCCTGCCGCTTTGCCACCCAATCGGGGCCGATGCTGGTGATCGACGGAGCGCTGCACCCGCGCTTTATCGAGGACAGCGACAGCCGCTTCATTCGCAACGGCGTCGGCACCTCCGCCGACGGGCGGCGCGCGTGGTTTCTCATCTCCGACGCGCCGGTGAATTTCCACCGCTTCGCCCGCGTCTTCCGCGACCATATCGGCGCGCGCCAAGCGCTCTATCTCGATGGCAAGGTGTCGCGGCTCCACGCGCCGGGGCTGAACCGCTCGGATCAGGGCCTTCTGCCGCTCGGCCCCATCCTCGGTGTCGTGGTTGACGAGGGGGTTCCGCTCGACTAGGCCCTTGCGCCTGATCGAGGGACAGGGACAGGACCGAAGGATGGCACGAAAGCCCAAGGGCCGCGACATTTCCGGATGGCTGGTGGTGGACAAGCCCGCGGGGCTGACCTCCACCGCCGTGGTGAACAAGGTGAAATGGGCGCTTGATGCGAAGAAGGCGGGCCATGCCGGCACGCTCGACCCGGAGGCGACCGGCGTGCTCGCCATCGCGCTGGGCGAGGCGACCAAGACCGTCCCTTATATCACCGACGCACTCAAGGCCTATCGCTTTACCGTGCGGCTGGGGCAGGCCACCAATACCGACGACGCCGAGGGCGAGGTGACCGACGAGAGCGACGCGCGCCCCACGGACGCGCAGATCAAGGACGCGCTCGGTGCCTTCCTCGGAGAGATCATGCAGGTGCCGCCGCGCTTCTCGGCGGTCAAGATCGACGGTGAGCGCGCCTACAAGCGCGCCCGCGACGGCGAGGATTTCGAGGTCGCGGCCCGACCGCTCTGGGTCGAGGAGATCGTGCTCGCCGACCGCCCCGATCCCGATCACGCCGTGATCGAGATGACCTGCGGCAAGGGCGGTTACGTGCGGTCCGTTGCCCGCGACCTGGGCCGCGCGCTGGGCTGTTTCGGCCACGTGGTGACGCTGCGCCGCACATGGTCCGGCCCGTTCGATGCCGAGGACGGTGTCAGCATGGAGACCATAGAGGCGCTGGCGCGCGGCCCAGATCTCGATGTGCATCTTCGCCCGCTCGAGGAGGGGCTCGCCGATCTGCCCATGGTCGCCGCCACGCCAGAGGGCGTGGCACGGCTCAAGAACGGCAATCCCGGCATGGTGATCGCCTCGGGCGTCGAGTATGGCGAAGAGTGCTGGGCCGCCGAGGACGGGCGCGCCATCGCCGTGGGCCGCTACAAGGCGGGCGAGTTGCACCCCTCGCGCGTGTTCAACCGATGACCGCGCCCGAGGATCGGCACGACCCGGGCGGCAAGGTGCGCCTGCGCCTGCCCGAAGGCGTGCGCGGCGAGGCCGGTTTTTCCCCGTGCGGACGCTATCGCCAATCGCTCTCCCGCGACTGGACCGCGCCCGGAGAGGCGCCGCGCGCCGTTCTCTTCGTGGGCATGAACCCCTCGGTGGCGAGCGCCTCTGCCTCGGATCCCACCTGTCACCGCGAGCTGACCTTTGCCCGTGACTGGGGATATACCCGCTATCTCAAGGGCAACGTGCTCGACTGGCGCGCTACCTCGCCGCGAGACCTGCCCGCCGACCCGGACGAGGCGTGCAGCCCGGCCAACATCCCCGCACTGGTGGCAATGGCGCAAGAGGCCGAACTGGTGGTCATGGCCTATGGCCGCCTGCACCCCCGCTACGCGGGCACCGTGCGCGCCGCCATCGCCGCGCTTGCCGGCACCGGGCGACCGCTCAAATGCTTTGGCCTCAACAAGGACGGCTCGGCCAAGCACCCGCTCTACCTGCGCAAGGACGCAGCCCTTGCGGAGTTTCCGCTGCCGGGTTGAGGGCGCGCAGGACCACGGCCCGATCTGGCGGGATGGAGGGAGGGTGTTGGCCTTGAGCTGCCATTACATACAACGGTCGAGGAGCCGCGCAGCGCCCGACTGCGGGTGGGCGCTCAAACGGGTGTGGTCCTTACTTTATGGTGTAAAATACTTCAACGATTGTGCGGGCTTAAACGTTGCAAAAGCGCCCGCCCGGGGGGCGGTCGGGCGCTGCGCGGCGGCGCGTAAACGCGCCTTTATTCCGCGCATTGGCACCAAGCTGTGAGGGTCCGCATCAGGCCCGAACCGCCCCTGATGAACCGCACCGCCAAACGACAAAGGGCCCCGCGACGCGGGGCCCTTCACCGGCGCGGGGAAATCCCCGGCTATTCCGCGATGTTGAGTGCGACGAAGCGCGGCTCGCCCGCGCGGCGCACCAAGAGCAGCAGCGACTTGCGCCCCGCTTCGCGCGCCTCGGCAATGCGCGCGTCGAGATCGGAGATGCTCGCGACCTTCTGCTGACCCGCCTCGGTGATGACATCGCCCGCGCGCAGGCCCTTTTCGTAGGCTTCGGACATCTCGTCCACCTCGGTGACCACGAGCCCGGTGGCAGTCGCGTCCAGCTCGAGTTGCGCGCGAAGTTCGTCGTCGAGCGGCTTGAGCGTCAGGCCCATCATGGATTTCTCCTGCGGGGCCTCGGGCTTGCCGGGTTGCGCAACGGGGATCGACCCTTCGGCCACTTCGCGGCGACCGAGTGTTACCTTGAGCGTCTTGGTCTTGCCGTCTCGAAAGACGACGACGCGCACGGTCTTGCCCACGGCAGTGTTGCCCACCTGCCGCACGAGGCCGCGGGTGTCCTCGACGTCACGACCATCGAAGCTGAGGATCACGTCGCCCGCCTGCATCCCGGCTTCGGCGGCGGGGCCTTCGGGCACGTCGGTGACCAGGGCGCCGGCGACCTTTTCGAGGCCCATCGCCTCGGCCACATCCTCGGTCACGTCCTGGATACGCACGCCCAGCCAGCCGCGCCGCGTCTCGCCGTATTCCTTGAGCTGATCGACCACGCGCTTGACCACGTTCGATGCCATCGAGAAGCCGATCCCGATGGAGCCGCCGGTGGGGCTGAGAATCGCGGTGTTCACGCCGACCACGTCGCCCGCCATGTTGAAGAGCGGACCGCCCGAATTGCCGCGGTTGATCGCCGCGTCGGTCTGGATGTAGTCGTCATAGGTGCCCGACAGCGCCCGGTTGCGCGCCGAGACGATCCCGGCAGAGAGCGAGAAGCCCTGTCCGAGCGGGTTGCCCATCGCCAGCACCCAATCGCCCACGCGGGCGGTGTCGCTATCGCCGAACTTGACGAACGGGAGCGGCTTTTGAGGCTCTACCTTCAGGAGCGCGATGTCGGTCTTGGGATCGGTGCCGACCACCGTGGCCGAAAGTTTCTCGCCCGAGAAAAACTCGATGTCGATCTCGTCGGCCTTGTCGATGACGTGGTTGTTGGTGACCACGTAGCCATCTTCGGAAATCACGAAGCCCGAGCCCAGCGCCGAGGACCGGCGCGGGCGGTCCTCCTCTGGCATCTGGTCGCGGAACCGCTCGAAGAAATCCTCGAACGGCGAACCCTCGGGCACCATCGGCAGGGGCCCGGTGCCTTGCTCGACCGTGGTCGAGGTCGTGATGTTGACCACGGCGGGGCTGATCTCGTCGGCCAGGTCGGCGAAACTCTCGGGCAGGGCGCGCGCGGCGACCCCCTGCGCCAGCAGCAGCGCCACGGTCAGCGCCATGAGCCACACGGCCCGCACGGCCCCGGTTGTGGATCGCGTAGCGGCAATGTTCGGGTTGGTCACGCCAAAATCTCCTCTGGTTCATGTCGTCGGGATCGCGCGCGATGGCCGCGCCGCTCCCGGTGGATGGATCAGATGTAAGTGCCGCCGCCCCTTTCGCCAAGGCTGTAACATTCGATCACAGAGATGTGACCGTACCTGCGCCGTGAATTCAAGCGCCCAGCGCCTTGGCCGCCCATACCAGCGCGAGCCCGATTATCAGGGCCAGCAGCCCCATCAGGCGACGCGCCTCG
This sequence comes from Roseovarius sp. A46, assembly GCF_004126395.1. NCBI lineage: Bacteria > Pseudomonadati > Pseudomonadota > Alphaproteobacteria > Rhodobacterales > Roseobacteraceae > Roseovarius > Roseovarius sp. A46. The sequence goes on from NZ_PVWS01000001.1 coordinate 228,865, forward strand.
GGCGGGAACGCCGCCAGCGCAACCAGCATCCGGTCAATGAGCGAAGGGGCCAGCGCATAGACCAGCCCCTCCACGATCAGCACCAGCCCGAGGGCCAGAAGCGCGGTTTCGATCATTCCTGCACGTTGCCCGAGCGCAGGTAGTCGAAGAACTCGCTGTCGGGCGTCATCACCATCGAGGAATTGCTGCCCTGAAGCGCATTTTCATAGGCTTCGAGCGAGCGGTAGAAGGCAAAGAACTCGGTGTCCGCCCCGTATGCCTCGGCATAGACCGCGTTGCGCGTGGCATCTGCCTCGCCGCGGATCACCTGTGCCTCGCGCTCGGCATCCGACACCGTTTCGGTCACCGTCCGGTCGGCCTGCGCGCGCACGCGCTGCGCCGCCTCGTTACCACGGGCGATCTCGTCGGCGGCTTCGCGTTCACGCTCGGCGCGCATCCGGGCGAACGTGGCGTCGAGGTTCTGATCCGGCAGGTTGGTCTGCTTGAGCCGCACGTCGACGATTTCCAGCCCGAGGCCCTCAGCACTGGTGCGCGCCTGCGCACGGATGCGCTTGGCGAGCTCGCTGCGTTCCGGCGACAGGATCGAATCGGATGTCACCTGATCGGCACCCAGCACCTCGCGGATCTGCGCGTTGAGTACCGACACAAGCCGGTCCTCGGCCAAGGCCATGCCACCGATGCCGACCGCTTGCCGGAACTGCACCACGTCGCGGATGCGGTAGCGGGCAAAGGCATCGACGATGAGCCGGCGGTCGTCCGAGGGCGTTACCTCGATCGTGTCGGTATCGAGAGACAGGATGCGGTCGTCATAGCGCACCACCTCCTGGATGAAGGGGATCTTGAAGTTGAGTCCCGGATCGGCGTGAACAGCCTTGATCTGGCCGAATTGCAGCACCAGCACATTTTCGCGCTCGTCCACTACGAAGACGGACGAGAGCCCGAGGAAGCCAACCACCACGAGGAACGGGATGAGAAATTTGATCTTGCCCATGATCTCAGTTTCCTTCGCTTGTCGTGGTGTTGCGGCGCAACTCGTTCAGCGGCAGGTAGGGCACGACACTGCTGCCCCCCTCGCTTCCGACGATTGACTGGTCGAGGATCGTCTTGTCGATATCGCCCAGCACCTGTTCCATCCGCTCGAGATAGAGCCGCTTGCGCGTGACCTCGGGGGCCTTGGTATATTCCGTCAGGACCGAGGTGAAACGGCTCGCGTCACCGCGGGCCTCGTTGACCACGCGGGCCCGGTAGCCCTCGGCCTCGGCGAGGATCTGCGCGGCTTCACCGCGCGACTCCGCCAGCACGCGATTGGCATAGGCGTCGGCCTGCCGTTGCAGACGGTCGCGCTCCTGCTCGGCGGCTTGCACCTCGCGGAACGCGTCGATCACCTCGCGCGGCGGGTCGGCCTTGTCGAGGTTGACGCGCACGATACGGATGCCGCTCTCGTACTCGTCCAGCGTCGCCTGGATGTTCTCCATCGCGCTGTCCGCGATGATCCCGCGATCGCGGTTGAGGATCGGCCCGAGATTTGATGCGGCGATGATCTCGCGCATCACCGATTCCGACACCGCCTGCACCGTCAGTTGCGGATCGCGAATGTTGAACAGGAGCTTGGACGGGTCAGAGATGTTCCAGACCACCTGGAAATTGATGTCCACGATATTGGCATCGGTGGTCAGCATCAGCCCCTCGTTGCCGACATTGCTGCGCTGGCCGATATTCTCGGTCCGCTCCGAGGTGACGTTGACGATGTCGTAGGTCGCCACCGGCCACGGCGCGAAATTGAGGCCGGGATTGCCGGTCGCGTAATACTCGCCGAGGAAAAGCTCGACCGACTGCTCCTCGGGCTTGACCGTGTATACGCTGGCAAAAAGCCAGACTGCCACGGCACCCAGCACCGCGAGGCCAATGGTGCCGCGGCCGAATTGCGGGCCCTCGCCGCCGCCGCCGGCGCCGCCCCGGCCACCGCCGCCGCGCCCGCCCATCAGGACACGGAGTTGATCCTGCCCCTTGCGCACAAGCTCGTCGATTTCGGGGAGTTGCCCGCCTTCGGGGGGGCGCCTGCCGCCGCTTGGCGGGCGACGGTCGTCATCGCCGCCGCGATCGCCGCCACCGCCCCACGGGCCGCCATTATTTCCAGCCATGCTAACCTTCCCTTGCTTTTCCGCCTTTGGCGGACCTCGTTCTTACCTGTGCGTGAACCCCAGAAAATCAAGCGGTCCGTGCAGGCGTTTTCATCGTTACGATCTCTTCCGACATGGTCGGGTGCACCGCTACGGTGCGATCAAAATCTTCCTTGGTCGCCCCCATCTTCACCGCGATCCCGGCCAATTGTATCATCTCGCCCGCACCGGGGGCTACGATATGACAGCCCAGCACGCGGCGCGTATCGGCGCAGACTACCAGCTTCATCAGCACCCGGGCGCCGCGCCCGGCAAAGCTCTCGCGCATGGGTTTGAACGAGGTGGCGTAGATCTCCACCGGCCCGCGCTCGCGGGCGTCCTCCTCGCTCAGGCCCACGGTGCCCATCTCGGGTTGGGTAAAGATCGCGGTGGGGATCAGGTCGTGGTCCACCGGCGTCGGGTTGCCGTTGAAGACGGTTTCCACAAAGGCCATGCCCTCGCGGATCGCCACAGGCGTGAGGTTGACCCGGTCGGTCACGTCGCCGATGGCATAGACCGAGGGCACGCTTGTCTGGCTGTAGTCATCGACCACGATTTCGCCCTTGCGCCCAAGGTTCACCCCGGCCTCTTTCAACCCCATGTCCCGCGTGTTGGGGGCGCGCCCGGTGGCGAACATCACCTCCTCGAACGTGGCCTCGGTGCCGTTTGTGGCGGTCACACGGTAGCCGCCTTCGAACGGCTCCATCGCCTCGATATTGGTGCCGAGATGCAGGTTTACCCCCGATTGGATCATCTCGTCCGACACAAGGCCGCGTGCCTCGCCGTCAAATCCGCGGAGGATCTGTGCGCCGCGGTAGAACTGCGTCACCTCTACGCCGAGGCCGTTGAGGATACAGGCGAACTCGCAGGCGATATAACCACCGCCTATGACAAGGATGGATTTCGGCAGCCGCTCGAGGCGGAAGATGTCGTCGCTGACCAGCGCGTGCTCGGCGCCGGGCAGATCGGGCCGGACGGGGTGGCCGCCGGCGGCAATCAGGATGTGCCGCGCGCTGACCCGCGTGCCATCGGCCAGCTCGACGGTATGTGGATCGGCGAGCCGCGCGCGCATGTCGAATGTTGTCACGCCATTATTGCTCAGGATGCCGCGATAGACGCCTTCCAGCCGGTCGAGCTCGGCATCGAGCTTGGCACGGAACGTTGCCCAGTCAAAGCCGCCCGCGTGCACCGTCCAGCCATAGGCCTGCGCCTCGGCGATGGCTTCGGGGTATTCCGATGCAAAGACCATCAGCTTCTTGGGTACGCAGCCGCGGATCACGCAGGTGCCGCCATAGCGGCTTTCCTCGGCGAGCGCCACGCGCGCGCCGCCCTGGGCCGCGACGCGCGCCGCGCGCACCCCGCCCGAACCGCCGCCAATCACGAAAAGGTCGTAGTCGAATGACATGCCAATCGGCTCCCTACCTTGCTCCGCCGACATATCTCAGCAACGCGGCAATGTGAAACCCCCAATCGTGACGCGAAAAACAACGGGGCCGCGATCCTTTCGGAACGCGGCCCCGTTGCGATGGCTTTCGCTTTGGGGCGTCAGTGCAGCTTGGATTCGACCTCGCCGATCGCCGCGTCGATGAGCGCATCGCCGTCGGCGGCGCTCATCTGCTTGGCGATCACGTCGCGCGCGGCGGCGGTGGCCACGGCGATTGCCTGATCGCGCACGTCGCGCACGGCGCGCGCCTCGGCGCTGGCGATCTGGTCCTCGGCGGCCTGAAGCCGACGCGCGATCGAGCGCTTGATCTCTTCCTTGGCGTCGATGGCGGCCTGCTCGGCCTCCTCGCGGGCCTGCACGACGATGCGGTCGGCATGGTCCTGCGCCTCTTTCTGCTTGCGCTCGTAGCTGGCCAGCACCTTCTGCGCCTCTTCGCGCAGCTGGCGGGCCTCGTCGAGGTCGGACCTGATAGACGCCGCGCGCTCGTCAAGCTTTGCGCCCAGCAAGCCCGGCACCTTGAGGTAGATCAGCACCCCTATGAAGATCAGGAACGCGATCAGCACCACGAAATTGGTGTTGAACAGCGAGAAGAACGGGCCGGACGCCGCGAAGGCCGGGCTGGCGGCGAGCGTGGCGGCCACGGTCAGGGTCAGCTTGCGCATCGCACTCATCCTTTCATCCGGGCGTTGACCGCTGCGCTCACGCTGCGACCGTCGGCCTTCTGGCCCATCGAGGCCACAAGCTCGGTGGTGACGTCCTTGGCCACCTCCTTGACGGCGTCGAGCGCGCCTTCGCGGATCTCGGCGATCTTCTTCTCACCCTCGGCGGTCTTGGCCTTGATCTCGGCGTCGGCCTCCTCGTTGGCACGGTCGAGGTCTTTCTTGATCGACGCCTTGGTCTCGGCGATGATCTTTTGTGCCTCGGCCTTGGCGTCGGCGAGCGCCTGTTTGTAGGCCTCTTCCGCTTCGGTGGCCTTGGCCTTGAGATCCTCGGCGGCGGCGAGATCGTTGGTGATGGTGCCTTGCCGCTCTGCCAGCACCGCCGCGATGCGCGGAAGCGCGATACGCGACAGGATGAAGTAGAGCACGATCAGCGCGATGGCGAGCCAGAAGATCTGGTTGCCGAACCAAGCACCGCAAAGTTGCGGCATATCGGATGGGCTACCTCCGCTACTGAGACAGGCACTTGCAGTGGCGCTCAGGGCATCATGCGTTTCGGTTGCCATGACAGACGTCCTCCCTCAGGAACTTTCCGCGAATTCCGGGTGGCAGGCAAGCATGGCCGCCACCCGGCCGCAAGGTTCGGGCCCTGAGCGATCAGACGGCGAACATCAGCAGAAGCGCGACGAGGAACGAGAAGATCCCGAGCGCTTCCGAGAACGCGATGCCGATGAACATGGTCGCGATCTGGCCGCCGGCTGCCGACGGGTTGCGCAGCGCGCCCGACAGGTAGTTGCCGACGACGTGGCCCACACCGACGGCGGCGCCGCCCATGCCGGTACATGCCAGGCCTGCACCGATGTAAGCACCCATTTGAACGATATCGCCTTCCATAGTGATCTCTCCTTACGCTGGAATTGGCATTGGTCTGTTGGTCGTCAGGCGGGCGAACCCGCCGCTTGTCTATGTCAGGGGCGCGTGGCCCGGCTTAGTGATGCGGATGCAGCGCGTCGCGCAGATACACGCAGGTCAGGATCGTGAACACGTAGGCCTGGATGAAGGCCACCAGCACCTCGAGCGCGTATATGGCTGAGATCGCGAGGATCGACAGCGGCGTGACAAGGATGCCCACCCCGACCGACAGCGCGATCATCGGCGCGAAGGCCGCGAACACCTTTATGACGGCGTGGCCGGCCATCATGTTGCCCATGAGACGAATGGAGTGGCTGACCGGGCGCACGAAGTAGGAAATCACCTCGATCAGCGCGAGGATCGGTCGCAGCGGCAGCGGCGCGGCGGTGATCCAGAACAGGCCCAGGAACCCCACGCCATGCTTGACGAAGCCGAGGATTGTCACCGTGAAAAACACCAGAAGCGCCAGCACGACGGTCACCGCGAGGTGGCTCGTGGTGGTGAAGGCCATCGGCAGAAGGCCGAGGAAATTGGCGAAAACGATGAACATGAACAGCGTCATGATGTAGGGGAAAAACGGCAGCGCGTCCTTGCCTGCCACGTCCTCTACCATCTTGCGGACGAAGTCATAGGCCAGCTCGGCGATGGATTGGGTGCGCCCCGGCACGATCGCGCGCTTTGACGTGCCCAGCACCAGCAGCGCAAACACCGCCGCCACGGCGATCGCCATCCACAGCGTCACGTTGGTCAGCGTGAACAGGCCCACGGCCCCGTCGCCGAACAGCGGCCGCACGATGAACTGATCCATCGGGTGGAACACCAGACCGCCGCTGTCGGCCCCTTGCGCTTCAGTCGCCATCCTTCGCCCCTTCGTCCTCGCCCGAGCCGGGCGCATTCATGTCCTTGGCGAGCTCCGCCGCGCTGCGCATCATCGTCTTGATGCCCGCCGCGAGGCCCAGCAATGTGAACACGACAAGGAATACCGGCAGCGTGCCGAACAGGCTGTCCAGCCCGTATCCCATGCCGAAGCCGATCAACAAACCGGCAACAAGCTCGATCACCATCCGCCAGCCATGCTGCGCCTGGCTGTAGTGCTCTTCCTGATGAGGGCGCTTCGTCTTGTCGCCTCGCAGCTTGGCGATCCGTGCGTCGAGCTGCCTGAGCCGCTCGCTGTCGTCTGGATCGGACACCTGCGCCCCCTCTCGGAATCTGATGTAGGTGCTACGGTCAGAGAGAGCCGGAGTCAAGCGCGCGATCCGCGCAGGCGAAGTATATTCAACCTATTGATATATTGAGTATTTTTGAAATGTGAATATGGCGCCATTTCCCGGCGCGGCCGTCAACCGCCCGTGACGGGCGGCCGCGCCATGTTCAACCGAACGGTTGAGTTTCAGCGCACCACGAAGACCGAGCACCTGGCGTGCTGAGCGATATAGCCGCCATGCGAGCTGAAAATATGCTCGAAAAAACCCGGCTCGTGGCTGGCCATGATGACGAGGTCCGCGCCGACCTTGTCGATCGCCTTCATCAGCTCTGCCGTAGTCTCCACCGCCGGGTCATGTGCCATCAGCGGGTCGGCCTTCACGGTCACGTCGTACTTCTCGCGCAGTTCGTCGGCAAAGCCCTGGAGCCGGTCGCCGAATTCGTGCGGATTGTGCCCCAGCTCGCTAGGCAGCTCGCCACCAACGCTGACCACGTCGATGCTTGCGCCATAGAGCTTGGCCATCTCCCCGGCGACGTCGAGCGCCTTGGCAAGCGTGTCCTTATGAACCAGATCGACGGGAACCATGATTTTTGAGAACATGTACTTTCCTTTCGCGTTTCCTGTTTGGTCTGCGGACCGTAACTGCCTCAGCCTGACATTGCCTTGTCTCAGATCAAACCCCCTTTCCGGCCAAAATGCTGCGAAAAACGGCATGTTTTGCCCCGAACGGGCGGTGATGAGCGTTGACGCGAGCCGCCCCCTCGGGCTTAAGACCGGCATGGACAAGGCCCACGCCCTCGACATGGTCTTTGCCGCGCTCGCCGATCCCACGCGCCGCGCGATCCTCGCCATGTTGCTCGAGGACGACATGGCCGTGACCGACGTGGCCGAGCCTTTCGAGATGAGCCTCGCGGCGATTTCCAAGCATCTCGCGATCCTCACCCGCGCCGGGCTTATCAGCCAGGAGCGGCGCGGGCGCGTCAAGTGGTGCAAGCTGGAACCGGATGCACTGCGCGACGCCTCGATCTGGATGCAGGGCTTCGGCCAGTTCGAGGCGGTCCATCTCGACGCGTTCGAGCGGTTTCTCCGCGACGAGTTGTGCGATGATCCCTGATCCCCGCCGACTGCCCCCGGCGCGTATCGAAACGGTGAGCGGTGCCATCCTCATGCCGATGGCGCCGGGACGCGGCCATGCCTGCGGCGTGCTCGACGCCGAAGGCCGCGCGGTCCCGGCCGCGCGCACGCGCATCGGCCCGCGCCGTTTCACCGCCGATCCCCTTGCGCCTGCGGACGCGCCGGATGTCTTGCCGGGGTGCTGGCTCTATGCCGGGGTGGGGCGGCACCATTTCGGGCACTTCCTGCTCGAGGCGCTGCCGCGTCTTTGGGCGCTCGACCATCCCGGCGCGCCGCGCCCCGACGGCATCGCGCTCGTCCCGATGGCGGGGCGCGATATCGCCGCCGTGCTCGCCCGTCGCCTCGGCCCGTTGCTCGATATCCTTGGGCAGGGGCTGCCGGTGCATTTGGTCCAGCGGCCCACCCGTGTGGACGTGGCGCTCGTGCCCTCGCAGGGCTTTGGCCACCGCGAATGGAGCCACGGCACGCCGGAGGCCCGCGCCTACATGCGCCGCCATTTGTGTGCCGCCGTCGCCCCCGACGGTCCCGAGCGGCTCTATGTTTCGCGCCGCCGCCTCAAGAATCCTGCACAGCAGGTGCCCCACGAGCGGCGGATCGAGAAATGGATGTCACGGGGGGGCTACGGCATCGTGCATCCCGAGCGCCACAGCATCGTTGAGCAGATCGCGTGCTACCGCGCCGCGCGGGTGATCGTCGGTCCCGACGGTTCGGCCTTTCACCTCGCGCCGTTCGTGATGGACACGGAGGCGCGCGTGGGCCTCATCCAGCGCCGTACAAGGCAAACGTCGTTCGATGCCATCGTACGGCAGGTCGCCGGCTTCGCCGGGATCACGCCATGGACTACCGCTGCGCTCGCCCGGCTGTCGGCGCCCACGGCGGACACCTCCGCCCTGCCGCCCGAGCTTTACCAACTGCGCCGCGAATTGCAGGCGGCGGGCTTTCTCTGAGCGGGCATTTGCGTTGCTTACCAGCCGCGCGCGCGCTCCTTGAGGAAGGCGAGGAACGTCTGCACCTTGGTGGTGCGGTGCAGATCCATGTGCGTCACGAGCCACAGCGGTGCCGCCCATTCGGGCCGCGGTGGCGTTACCCGCACCAGCTCCGGTACCTCTGCCGCCTGCAATACCGAGACAAACCCGATCCCCGCCCCGGCGAGGATCGCGTTGCGTTGCGCGTGCACGTCACCCGAGCGGAACACGATATTGGCAGCGGGTACGGTTTGCCTGAGCCAGCGATGAAACGGCGCTCGCGCCTCGGGATCGTCGGGTCCGACGAAACGGTGCCGCACGAAATCGTCGCAGCCCTCCGGCATCCCGTGCCGCGCCACGTAGCCCTCGCTGGCAAAGAGCGCGAAATCCTGTCGGAAGAACGGCTGTACCACGTTGTCGGGTTGATCCGGTGCGCTGCCCGCGCGAACCGCGACATGCGCCTCGCCGTATTCCAGCCGAAAGAGGCGGTCGCCGGTCAGGTATCGCACCACGAGATCAGGGTAGCCCTGCTGGAACTCTGCCAGTACCGGCGCGAGCAGGTGGCTCAGCCCGCCGATCGAGGTCACGACCAACTCGCCCGACACCTCGTTGCCGCGCCCCTTGATCCGGCCCGCCAGCTGGTGAAACTGATCGTCGGTCGCCTGCGCCACGCGCAGCAGGTCGTCGCCTGCCTCGGTTGGAGTATAGCCGCGCGCATGCCGCTGAAACAGTCGCACGCCGAGCCGCTCTTCGAGCGCGTCGATATGGCGGATGACTGTTGCATGGTGCACGCCGAGCACCTCTGCCGCGCCGCTTACCGTGCCGATCCGCGCCACGTGAAAGGCGGTGCGCACCTCGTCCCAGTTCTCCATTGCCCGATCTCCCGCCCGCTTTGCGCGCAGTATGCGGTGCGGCGCGCGGCGGCGCAATCCGGCTTGTTCCCGTCAGATGCGCCGGGGATCGGAAGCCCGGAAACTCTCAAGTCGTCAGGCCCGGTGATACGGGCTGCCCGCGAGGATCGAGGCGGCGCGGTAGAGCTGTTCGGTGAGCATCACGCGGGCGAGCATATGCGGCCAGACCATGCGGCCGAATGAGAGCGCAAGATCGGTCCGCGCGCGCAGATCGGGGGCGAGCCCGTCGGCCCCGCCAATGAGAAAGGCCACGTCGGCGCGCCCGCTGTCGCGCCACCCGGCGAGCCTGTCGGCAAACTCTGGAGAGCCCATGACCTGCCCCCGCTCGTCAAGGGCCACCACCACGGCGCCGCGGGGGATCGCCCGGTCCAGCAGGGTGGCCTCGGCTTCCATGCCGCCGCCCCTGCGGTCCTCGACCTCGGTGATCGTGAGCGGCCCGAGCCCGAGGCCGCGCCCCGTCCGGTCGAAGCGGGTGGTGTAATCGTCGATCAGTGCGCGTTCCGGGCCGGTGCGCAACCGGCCCACCGCGCAGACATGCACGCGCATTCAGCTCTTGGCCGTCGCCTGCCCGGCGGGCAGCCACATCTTTTCGAGCTGGTAGAACTCGCGTACCTCGGGGCGAAACACGTGCACGATCACGTCGCCGGTGTCGATCAGCACCCAGTCGCCGGTTTCGCGCCCCTCGGTGCGGGCTGGCACGCCGTGCTCGCGCTTGAGCCGGTCGACCAGCTTTTCCGAGATCGCCGAGACCTGGCGCGAGGAGCGGCCCGAGGCAATCACCATGTAATCGCCGATTGCCGTCTTGCCGCGCAGATCAATCTGCACGACGTCTTCGGCCTTGTCATCGTCGAGGGACTTGAGAATGGCGGCCAGCTGCGTTTCGCTATCGGCCTGATGCGGCCGGGTCATATGGGCCGCCGGGGAATCAGCGGCAGGGGCCGCGTGAGACATGAGAGACAGGACATCGTCCTCCTTGGCTACGCACCGCTACGCCCCGGTGCCGGACATGGGATCAAGGTAGCAAGAGAAGTGTGACTTTTCAATGAACCGCGCAGGCGTGCGGGGCGATCGCGCGGGAACGTGCGTGAAATTTACCCACCCCGCGGCCCGTCCTCGAGCATCCGAACCTCGCGCTGGGGGAAGGGGATGGAGATTCCGTGCTCCTGGAATGCGTCCCACAGGGCCAGATAGACATTGCCGCGAATGTTGGTGAGGCCCTGCGTGGGATCGCGGATCCAGAAGCGCAGGATGTAATCCACGCTGCTGTCGCCGAAACCAGTGATGTGGCAGACCGGTTCCGGGCTGGCCAGCACGCGGGTCACGCCGCTGGCGGCCTCTCTCGCGACCTTGCGTACCTTGTGCGGATCGTCGCCGTAGGCGGTGCCGAAATAGATGTCGAGCCGCACGAAATCGTTGGAATGCGACCAGTTGACCACCTGTCCGGTAATCAGGTCCTCGTTGGGGATGAGGTATTCGCGCCCGTCGCGCGTGGTGATCGAGACGTAGCGCGCGCCCAAGCTATTGATCCAGCCGAAGGTCTCGCCGAGGCTGATGACATCGCCGGGCTTGATCGACTTGTCGAGCAGGATGATGACGCCCGATACGAGGTTGGACACCACCTTTTGCAGGCCGAAGCCGAGCCCCACGCCGATCGCGCCCGACAGCACCGCCAGCCCCGTCAGGTCGACCCCGACCGTGCGTAGCCCGATGAAGAACGCCGCGCCGTAAAGCAGCACTTGCAGGAACTTGACCACAAGCACCTGCATCGAGGGCGAGATGTCCTGGTTCTTGCGCACCTGCGCGGCGCTCGCCGTCGAGATGAAGCGCGCCAGCGCGAACAGCACGCCGATGACGATCACTGCCTGCACGAGGAGCCACACCGAGAGCCGCGTCTCGCCAAGCTCGAAGGCCAAGCCGTCGAGCAGCGTCTGTGCCTCGTCGGTGAGGTTCAGGATGATGAGCGTTGCCCATGTCCACCCGGCATAGCGCACCAGAGCCCGCAGGAAGCCGTTGGCGATGAGCCGGGTCAGGATGGTGATCGTGAGCCAGGCCAGCGCAAGTTCGGCGAAGATAGAGAGCATGTAGGATCGGCTGGGCCAGGTGGTGGCGCGCAGGATCCATACCGTGGGCCACATGAGCATGACGAAGAAGATGAGCCGCAGCCGCCGGTGCAGCATCACCAGCAGCCGCATCCGCCATTTTGGCCAGCCCTCGCGCCGCCGCATCCAGTCGTGACAAACCGGGCCGAGCAGGCGGTTGGCAAGATGCGCGGCGGCGAAGAGGGCCACGGCGATACCGACCTGGTAGGCGTTCCACGGACGTAGAAGCCCGCGCAGGAACAGTTCTGCCTGCGCCCAGAGCCCGAGCGCGATGTCCTGAGTGAGGGTGACGGCGTCGCCTTCCATCCGCAGAGAGTGGCACGCGGCCCGCATCGCCACAAGCCAGCACTGGACAAGAGCCAGGAATCCGGGTCTTTTCCTGCCGGATACGGAGGAGCGCCATGACCACAGCCCTGATCACCCATCCCGATTGCCTGCAACACGAGACGCCGCAGGGTCATCCCGAGCAGGTGGCGCGGCTGGTACGGGTGCTGGCGGCGCTGGAAGGCAAGGCGGCGGTCCGCGTGACCGCGCCGCTGGTGGCCGAGGATGACCTGCTGCGGGTGCATCCCAAGAGTTATGTGGACAGCATCCGCTCCGCCGCTCCAGCCGAGGGGATCGCGCAGCTCGACGCCGATACCTGGATGTCGCCCGGCAGCCTCGCCGCCGCACATCGCGCCGCCGGGGGCGCGGTGAGAGCGGTCGATCTGGTGCTTGCGGGCGAGGCCGGCAACGCCTTTGTCGCCACGCGCCCGCCCGGCCACCATGCCGAGCGCGAGACGCCGATGGGGTTCTGCCTCTTTGGCAACGTGGCGGTGGCGGCGAAACACGCGCTCGACCATCACGGGCTGGCGCGGGTGGCGGTGGTGGATTTCGACGTGCATCACGGCAACGGCACGCAGGACCTGCTGGAGGACGAGGCACGGGCGCTGTTCATCTCGTCGCACCAGTTCCCGCTCTGGCCCGGCACTGGCACGGCGGACGAGACCGGGCCGCATGACACGGTGATGAACCTGCCCATCGCGCCGGGCACCGGCTCGGAGGAATTCCGGCGGCTCTACGAGGACAAGGTTTTTCCCCGGATCGAGGCGTTCGCGCCGGAGCTGATCCTCGTCTCGGCCGGGTTCGACGCGCACGCCGACGACCCGCTGGCCGATTTGCGGCTGGAGACCGAGGATTTCGCCTGGATCACCGACCGGCTGTGCGATCTCGCCGACACGTTGTGCGGCGGGCGGCTGGTGAGCTGCCTGGAGGGCGGCTATGACCTCGACGCGCTGGCAGAGAGTGCCGCGGCGCATGTCGATCGGCTCATCGTGCGCGGGCTGGGCTGAGGGGGATGCGCGCCGGGCTAGTCCTGCTGTGCCTCGCCTATGTGCTGAGCCAGTTCTTTCGCGCCTTTCTCGCCGTTCTGAGCGGCCCGCTGGAGCGTGATCTGGGCGCGACACCCGACGACCTGGCATTCGCCTCGGGGCTTTGGTTCATCGTCTTTGCCGCCATGCAGCTGCCTGTCGGCTGGGCGCTGGACCGCGTGGGACCGCGGCGCACCGCCGCGGTGCTGTTGCTGGTCGGCGGGGGCGGGGGCGCGGCCCTCTTTGCCGTGGCCACGGAGCCGGTGCATGTGAGTATCGCGATGGCGCTGATCGGGGTGGGCTGCGCGCCGGTTCTGATGGCGTCCTACTACATCTTTGCGCGGCAGTTTCCGCCTGCCAAGTTCGCCACGCTTGCGGCGCTCATGCTGGGCGTGGGCTCGGTGGGCAACCTCGTGGCGTCGTACCCGATGGCGTGGGCCGCCGAAACGATGGGCTGGCGCGCGGCGCTGTGGGGGGTGGCGGTGATCTCGGCGGTGGCGGCGATGGGAATCGCGGCGCTGGTGCGCGATCCCGAGGCGGTCACGGGCGAGGCGCGCGGCTCGGTGCTCGACCTTTTGCGGATGCCCGCGCTCTGGGCGATCCTGCCGCTGATGTTCGTGGCCTACGCCCCCTCGGCGGCGCTGCGCGGGCTGTGGGCGGGGCCCTACCTGCGCGACGTGTTCGCGCTCGATACCGGCGCGGTGGGGCAGGCGACGCTGGTGATGGGCGTGGCGATGATCGCCGGGACGCTGACCTATGGCCCGCTCGACCGGCTGGTGGGCAGCCGAAAATGGGTGATCTTCGGCGGCAACCTGCTGGCGGCGCTGGCGCTGGTGGCGCTGTTCCTGTGGCCCGACCGGAGCCTTGGGCTGTCGGTGGCGTTATTGGCGGTGATCGGCTTTGCCGGGGCGTCCTTTCCGGTGATCGTGGCGCACGGGCGGGCATTCATCCCGGCGCACCTGGCGGGGCGGGGGGTGACGCTGCTCAATCTCTTTGGCATCGGCGGGGTCGGTGTGGCGCAGTTCGCAACCGGGCCGCTCCATGCTAGCATGGCGGCACAAGGGGCGCTGGCCGGTCACGTGGCGATCTTTGGGCTGTTTGCCGGGGCGCTGGCGCTGGGGCTGGTGAGCTATCTCTTCAGCCGCGACAGCATGGGCTGAGCAAACCGCTTTTATCCCCCCGCCATTGCCTGTATGACCCGCTCCGCAACCCCGCTCAGGAGGCTTGATAAACATGGGTTACAGAATCGTCGTCGTCGGCGCCACGGGCAACGTGGGCCGCGAAATGCTCAACATCCTCGCCGAACGCGAGTTTCCGGTGGACGAGATCGCCGCGCTCGCCTCGCGCCGGTCGCTCGGCACCGAGGTGAGCTTTGGCGACCGAACTCTGAAGACGCAGGACCTCGACGCGTTCGATTTCACCGGCTGGGATATCGCGCTGTTCGCCATCGGCTCGGACGCAACAAAGGTCTACGCGCCCAAGGCGGCCAAGTCTGGCTGCATCGTGATCGACAACTCGTCGCTCTACCGCTACGATCCGGACGTGCCGCTGGTGGTTCCGGAAGTGAACCCCGAGGCGGTCGAGGGTTATGCCAAGAAGAACATTATCGCCAACCCCAACTGCTCGACCGCGCAGATGGTGGTGGCGCTGAAGCCGCTGCACGACCGTGCGCGGATCAAGCGCGTCGTTGTCTCGACGTACCAGTCGGTTTCCGGCTCGGGCAAGGACGGCATCGACGAGCTGTGGGATCAGACCAAGGCGGTCTACAACCCGACGGATGATTACGAGGCCAAGGTCTATCCCAAGCAGATCGCCTTTAACGTCATTCCCCATATCGACGTGTTCCTCGAGGACGGGCAGACCAAGGAAGAGTGGAAGATGGTCGCCGAGACCAAGAAGATCGTCGACCCGAAGATCAAGGTCACCGCAACCTGCGTGCGGGTGCCGGTGTTCGTCGGCCACGCCGAGGCGATCAATATCGAGTTCGAGGACCATCTCGACGAGGCCGAGGCGCGCGATATCCTGCGCGAGGCACCGGGGATCATGGTGGTCGACAAGCGCGAGGATGGCGGCTATGTCACGCCGATCGAATGCGTTGGTGATTTCGCCACCTTCATCAGCCGCATCCGGCAGGACCCCACCATCGACAACGGCATCAACCTGTGGTGCGTCAGCGACAACCTGCGCAAGGGCGCCGCGCTCAACGCCGTGCAGATCGCCGAGACGCTGGGACAGCGGGTGCTGAAGAAGGGCTGACCTAAGGGCGAGGCAAGGACTGGCGGGCGCGTCCCCCGGGGCGCGCCCATTCGCGGTCAGGTGGATGCTCGGGTCGCTGGAACGTGACGCTTTTATGTCGTATACATAAACAGCGCGTAACAGTTTCACGAAATCCGGCATGCCCATGTCTGTCTCCCCTGTCTCCGATCGGTCTCAGCCGGGCTTTGCCGTCGCGGTCGAACGTGTCCTTATGGGGCTTGTCGTTCTGGTCCTGCTGATAACGATCTACTATCACGCCACCGATCACGAGACCTTCAAGTACTGGTTCGCCGCTGAGGACGGGCCGGTGGAATGGGGAACCTTTGCCTTTCTTTCCCTCGGCTGCGCGCTGCTCTTGCGCAAGGCGGGCCGCCTCTGGGCGCGGCGGGGGACCAGCGCGGCGCTGCTGATGGGGCTCTACGCGTTTCTCTTCCTCTTCGCGGCGGGCGAGGAAATCTCCTGGGGCCAGCGGGTTTTCGGCTGGGAAGCGGGCGAGTTCTTTACCGATCGCAGCGAGCGGGCCGAGACCAACATCCACAACATGAAGATCGGCGCGTACAACCTCAACAAGGTGATCTTCGGCAGCACGCTGACGGCGATTCTGCTGCTCTACCTGCTGGTGTTGCCCCCGCTTTACTCGCGTTGGCCGCTCATCCGAGGACTGGTCGAGCGCTTGGTCGTCCCGGTGCCGCGCCTCCATCATGCCGCGCTCGCGCTCATCGGATCGCTGGTGATGTGGTACGTGATCGACCTGCCGCGCAACTGGGAGGTGTACGAGTTGGTCTTTGCGCTCATTGCCGCGTCGATCTTTCTGCGCCCGCAGAACCCCGAGACGTTTCGTTGACCGTGGCTGACATCCCCTTGAAAAGAGACATGACATGACCAGACTGCCCGTTCTCGACCAAGCGTTGCTGGCGCTTGTCGTCGCCAATATCCTTGCACTGATCGTCTTTCACCTCGTTCAGACGGATGTCTTTCACACCGTCTATGCTGTCGAGGATGGGCCGGCGGAATGGGCCACGGCGGTACTGCTGTTTCTCTCTTTCACCGTGCTGGCGCGGCAGGCGCTGCGCTTTGCCGGGGCGGGCGAGCGGCGGGCGGTGGTGACGATGGCGGTGGGTGCGGCATTGTTCTTCTTTGCCGCGGGCGAGGAGATTTCCTGGGGGCAGCGGATTTTCGGCTGGCAGGCGCCGGAGATCATCACCAACAACAGCCACCGTGCCGAGACCAACCTGCACAACCTCAAGGTGGGGGAGGTCAAGCTTGTCAAAGTGTTGTTCGGCAACGTGCTGACGGTGGTGCTGTTGGGCTGGCTGGTGGGGCTGACGTTGCTCTATGCCCGCTCGGCGCGGATCGCGGCGTGGGCGGATCGCTGGGCCGTTCCGGTGGCGGGCCATCGCCATGCGGTGCTGGTGCTGGCCGCGTCGGTGGTGATCGCGGTCGTGGACCTGCAACGCAAGTGGGAAATCTACGAGTTCATCTTCAGCCTCGTGGCGCTGTCGATCTTTCTCTACCCGCAGAACGGCCATGTCTTTGCCCGCAAGTCGGACCCGGTGTCGGCGGACGCATCAAGCGGGCCGCGCGACGCTTGATGCGCGGCGCGGCTTGGGATACCCGCCTGTCATCGTATCCCTGATGGAAGGCCCCGGCCATGTTTCGTCTGACTGACCGCTCGAACCTGAGCCATGCCGATGTCGTGCTCTTCGGTCTCGGCTATGCCACGCTGATCTTTACCGTCGGTTATTACGTCACCGGTCTGCACGATGCGTTTCGCACGGGGTTTGCCATCGAGGACGGCCCGGTGGAATGGGGCACGGCGGTGTGCCTGCTGCTGTCGTCGCTGGTGCTGCTGCGCAACGCGTGTGTCCTGCGCGGGCGTGGCAGGCTGGCGGTGGCGATGACGGCTCTTTACGCGCTCGCGTTCTTCTTTGCCGCGGGAGAAGAGATATCCTGGGGCTACCGGCTGTTCGACTGGGAGGCGACGGAATTCTTTCGCGAGAACAACGCGCAGGGTGAGACCAATATCCACAACCTCGTGGTTGGTGACGTCAAGCTCGTCAAAACGCTGTTCGGCGGCGGTTTGTCGCTGGTGATCCTGCTCTACCTGCTGGTGTTGCCACTGGTCTATGCGCGCGTGGGTGCGCTGGCGCGTCTTGCGGACCGGCTTGCGATCCCGGTGGCGGATACGCGACACATGATCCTCGCGTTGGCGGCGACGGTGGTGATCGTGGCGGTGCAGATGATGACCAAGTGGGAGAGCTACGAGTTCGTGTTCAGCCTGCTGACGGTGTCGATCTTCCTGCGGCCACGCAACGCTGAAAAGGTCACGTAAGCGGGCAGGGCGTTCACTCCACCACGCGCACGCTGTCGCGCGCGCGGGCGAGCGCGGCCTGCCGCGGCCCGTGCAAACGTGAGACGAGCACGCCCTGCGCGGCCTCGTCGGCCAAGCCCAGAGCGTCGAGCGCGGCTTCGATATTGGCGGCGTTCTCGGCCAAGCGGGGGCGCTGGCCCATGTTGTGACGGCTGCCGCCCTCGGGCTCGGGGCGGGTAAGGCCGAAGTGGTCGGCCACGGCAGGCAGCGCGCCCTCGGCCTCTATATTCACGGCCATGAAATCACGCCGCCCTTCGAAATGCGTGAGCACCCAGGCGAACCAGTCGGCGCGGCGGTGCGCCTCGTTGATGAAATTCTGCACGCTGAACACCTTCTGGTGATGTGCGGCGATGCTGACGAGATAGGGGCGCAGGGGCCGGAAATTGAGGATGAAGCGGGCGTTGGGATAGGTCCGGTCGTAGGCCGCCACCGGTCGTACCTGCCCGAAATCAGAGAACGCGTCGAAACGACCGGTCTGCCAATCCCTGGAATCGTGAAAGCTGCGCAACCCGTTGGCCTCGAACAGCTTGTGCAGCGAGGTGGTGCCGCAGCGCGGGTGGCCGATCACGAAATACTTGACCGCTTGCCGGTCGCCCTTGGGCGTGAAGAGGAAATGCAGCCGCATCCGCGCGCGGATCACGGCAAAGGCCACATCGTTGAGGTCGGTGGTGCGGCGTCCGTCGATCATCAGATGATTTCGTCCTCGTCGAAGAGCGCGCCTACGTCGAGATGGGCGCTGATGCCCTCGGCGGCGGCCGCGGCGCGGGCTGTTTCGGCGACGTGAAAGAGCGCGTCGCCCTCGTAGACCACCGGCATGTTTGTGCGTCCGATCAGGATGCCGGTCTGGTCGCTGACGATCTCGCTCTCGATATCGCCGAAGGCATTTGCGACCGCCCCCAGCACGGTGCCCGGTGCGACCGCATCCCCGAGCCCCACGAAGCCGCGAAACAGCCCGCCGCGCGGCGCGCGATACCACGACGAGGTACGTGCGCGGACCGGTCGTGCCTTGGCCCGCGGCACGCCCTTGGCCGCGATCATGCCCAGCCGGCGCATCACCCGCAGCGTGCCCGCCACCCCGGCGCGCGCCGCCGCCTCGTCGAAGCGCAACCCCTCGCCGCCCTCGTAGAGCAGGACGTCGACGCCCGCCTCCTCTGCGGCCATGCGCAACGAGCCGTCGCGCAGGCTGGATTCCATCATCACCGGCGCACCGAAGGCGGCACCGAGATCGGCCAGCCGCTCGTTATCGGGCGTGAGGCGGATCTGCGGCAGGTTGGAGCGGTGGATCGCCGCCGAGTGCAGGTCGATCCCGACGTCGGAGCGGCGTACCACCTCTTCCATGAAGATATGCGCCAGTTGCGAGGCCATCGACCCCGCCGAGAGGCCCGGAAAGACGCGGTTGAGGTCGCGCCGGTCGGGCAGGTAGCGCGAATGGTTGAGAAATCCGAAGGTGTTGACGATCGGCACCGCCAGCAGCGTGCCCGCCATCGACCGCAGCGGCGTGGCGCGCAGCAGGCGGCGCACGATCTCGACCCCGATCACCTCGTCGCCGTGGATTGCCGCCGAGACGAACAGAACCGGCCCCTTGCGCCGCCCGTGGATCACCTCGACCGAGAGATGCACCGGCGTGTGATTGGAAAGCTGGCTCACGGGGATGTCGACGCGGGCGCGGGTGCCCGGTGCGACCCGCTGGCCGCCGATCTCGAAATGGGTGCGCCGCGCCATGTGCCGCCTCTTTGCCGTGCGTGGTTCTATGGAGGCTTAGGCAATCGCGGTGCGGCTGTCCATGCCGTGCCCCGCTTGATCGCGTGCCGCCGCGCCGCTAAGCGGGGTTATGCAATCCCTCTTGCCCGCCCGATGCCCAGTCTGCCGCGCCGAGAGGCTCGCGGATTTCGGGCTGTTCGACGGCAAGGGATACTGGCGCTGCGACGCCTGCGGTGCGCGCGGGATGAACCCCGGCCATTACCCGGGCGCGGCGGCCGAGCGCGCCGAGTATGACCGGCACGAGAACGTGGTGGACGATCCGGGCTACCGCCGGTTCCTCGACCGGCTTGCGGCGCCGCTTCTTGCGCGGCTCGCGCCCGGCGCGCGGGGGCTCGATTACGGCTGCGGCCCGGGCCCCGCGCTGGCCGCTATGCTGCGCGAGGCCGGGCACGCGGTGGCGCTCTTTGATCCCTTCTATGCCCCCGATCCCGCGCCGCTGGCCGATTCCCATGATTTCATCACCTGCACCGAGGTGGCCGAGCATTTCCACCGTCCTGCGGAGGAATTCGACCGGCTGGGCGCGATTCTGCGTCCGGGTGGCTGGCTGGCGATGATGACCTGCTTCCAGACCGACGACGCGCGGTTCGGCGGCTGGCATTACCGCAAGGACCCCACCCATGTCGTGTTCTATCGTGCCGAAACCTTTGCCACCCTCGCCGCCGCGCGTGGCTGGTTGTGCGAGGTGCCGTGCAAGGACGTGGCGCTCCTGCGGGTGCCGGGCCCATGACCACGATCCTGCACGAGGAACGGCTGTCGACGGTTGTCGCGGCGGTGGCGGAGACCGGTGCGCGCACCGTGCTCGACCTGGGCTGTGGCGATGGCGATCTGGTGCTTCGGCTGGCGGGCGTGGCGGGGATCGGGCGGGTCACCGGGATCGAGATCGACGCCGAACGGCTCCGGCGCGCGCAGACGCGGCTGGCCGGGTTGCCTGCGGGGGGCGCGCGGGTACAGCTGGCGTGTGCCTCGCTCACGCAGGCACATTCCAATCTGGCTGGCTATGATTGTGCCTGCCTGGTGGAGGTGATCGAGCACCTGCCGCTAGCCGATATCAACCGGCTAGAGCGTGCGCTGTTTGGCGGGATGCGGCCTGGCCACGTGATCGTGACCACGCCCAATGCCGAGTACAACCCCGTCCTCGGTGTGCCACCGCACCGCTTTCGCCACCCCGATCACCATTTCGAATGGGACCGGGCGCGCTTTGCCCGCTGGGGGCGGGGGGTAGCGGCACGCAATGGCTATACGGTGACGTTTCATGACATCTGCGGCGCGCATCCCGACTTGGGCGGTGCGAGTCAGATGGCGGTGTACCGACGCGGGGATCAGTCCCCGTAGCGGGCGACGAAGCGGCGCAGGATGCGCTCGGGCGCGTGGACATCCGCGGCACGGCACATGGCGATGAGGTCATCGGCCGTCTCGGGGGCGAAATACCCCTTGTGCCGGTAGATGCGGATTCGCGTCTCGAACCCGGCGGCGTCAGCCTCGGGGTGAAACTGTGTGGCATAGACGTTGCGCCCGTAGCGCACCATCTGGAATGGGCAGGTCGGCGAGGCGACGAGATGAGTGCAGCCCGCTGGCAATTCCTGCAATGCCTCCTTGTGGCCGACAAAGGCGCTGAAGCGGTCGGGCAGCCCGGCAAGCAGCGGGTCGTCGGCACCGTCACCTGTGAGGGCGCATTCGGCGGTGCCCACCGGCTCGCCATGGGCGCGTTTGCTCACGTCGGCGCGCAGGTGCTTGCCGAGGATGCCGATGCCGTAGCAGCAGCCGAGAAACGGCAGGTCGCCACCGGTGATCGCGGGCATGAGCGACAGTACCTGATCCTCGATGCGCGCCTCGACGGGGGATTTCTCGTCGGGCGCGTCGCTCACGCAGCCGGGGCCGCCGCCGACGATCACCCCGGCATGGTCGGCAAGCCGCAGGTCGGCGGGCAGCGATTGCTGATCGAGGCGGATGCGGCGCACGCGGTCGTTTGCCAACCCGCCCTTTCGCAGGATCGCGGCGAACTCATCGTCAGCGGCTTCGGTCTCGGGGCGCAATTGCAGGACGAGAAAGGGCTTGGTCATCGGCGGCTCCGGCTGCTGCGACAGGCTTGCCCCGGGCGGACGGTCCCGTCAAGCGCGCGCGGGCGCGGCTTGATTCCGCGGGTGAAAGGGATAGGGTGCGCGCGTGCCTGCAACAGCGAGGATCCGACCATGCCCCAACGTCTTCACCTTGTCTTCGGCGGCGAGCTGGTCGATCCGTCGCGCACCGAATTCCGCGACGTGAACGACCTGCACATCGTGGGAATTTTCCCCGATTACGCGAGCGCCCACGACGCCTGGAAGGCCGAGGCGCAGCGCACGGTGGACAACGCGCACACGCGCTATTTCATTGCCCATCTTCACCGGCTGCGCGACGAAGAGCGCGAAGCCTCGTCCACCGAAGAGCTTGGCTAGGCGGCCATGAAGCGTTCGCTGGGCCTTGCGGCCTATCTCGCGCTCGCACGGCGCGGTGGACAGGCAGGTGCCGTGCCCGACAGTCCCCGGCCCGGTGGTCGTGTGGTCTGGGCCCATGCGGTGGACGTCGGGCGCGCGCGCGCGCTTGCGGGGCTGGCGCGGCAACTGGCGCAGCACCGGCCGGACATCTCGATGGTGATGACTGTGCCCGTCGACGGGGCGGGGACGGATCCGGAGGGGCGCGGGCTGCGCGGCCCGGCCATCCGCCAGCCGCTTCCGCCCGATACCATCCCGGCGGCGGAGGTCTTCCTCAACCATTGGCGGCCCGACCTGTGCCTGTGGAGCGGCGGCGACTTGCGACCGGCGCTGCTGATCTGCGCTGCGCGCGAGGGCGTGCCGCTGTGCCTCGTGGATGCCGAGGAGGCGCTGCTGGAGCGGTCGCGCTGGCCCTGGCTGCGCGACCTGCCGCGCGCGGTGCTGGCCGAATTCACCGAGATACACGCGCGCGACGAGGCGGCGGCGCGTCAGGCGCGGCGGATGGGTGCGGACCCGGCCCGCGTACACGTGACCGGCGTGCTTCAGGAGGAAGCGCTGGCGCTGCCCTATCGCGAGGACGATCACGAGACCCTCGCGCGGCTCATGCGCACGCGGCCCGTGTGGCTCGCGGCAATGGTGCAGCCAGACGAGATCGAAACCGTGCTGGGCGCACATCGCGAGGCGAGTCGCGCGGCGCATCGCTGTGTGCTGATCGTGGTGCCCGACGACCCCGAGCAGAGCGCCGGGATCGCGGAACGAATCGCGGCGCAGGGGTGGCGATACATCACCTGGTCCGAAGGTGCGCTGCCCGACGAGACGACACAGGTGATCCTCGCCGACACAAGCGGCGAGATGGGGCTGTGGTACCGGCTGGCGCCGATCTGTTTCATGGGCTCGTCGCTTGTCTCCGGTCATCACGGGCGCGATCCCGACGAACCCGCCGCGCATGGCTCGGCTATTCTCTACGGGCCGAATGTGGCGCGCTATCTGCACCGCTATTCGCGCTATGCCGAGGCCGGGGCCGCACGGATCGTTCGGGACACCGACACGCTTGCCGTAGCGGTGCAGGCACTGCTGCCACCGGATCGTGCGGCGACCATGGCGCATGCGGCGTGGGAGGTGGCCTCTCGCGGGGCCGAGGTGACGGACCGGGTGGTGGAGATGGTGCTCGACACGCTCGACCGGCGCGCGGCGGCGGAAACATGAAGCCCCCCGCGTTCTGGGACGCGCCGCCCGACCGGCCCGGCCTGCGCGCGCGGCTGCTGGCACCGCTGGGCGCTCTTTATGCCCGGGCGACGGCGCGACGGCTGGCGCGGGGCGGCTGGCAGGCGCCGGTGCCGGTGATCTGCGTGGGCAACATCAACGCGGGCGGCACCGGCAAGACGCCGACGGTGCAGGCGGTGGTGATGCGGCTGCGTGACCGGGGCCTCGCCCCGGCGATCCTGTCGCGCGGGCATGGCGGGCGGCTGGCCGGGCCGGTGCGTGTCGATCCGAAAACGCACAACGCCGGGGACGTGGGCGACGAGCCGCTGCTGGCGGCGGACTTCGCGCCTACGTGGGTGGCGCGAGATCGCGTGGCCGGCGCCCGTGCGATCTGTGCGGGGGGGCAGGCGGATTGCATCGTGATGGATGATGGGTTCCAGGATCCAGCGCTTGCCAAGGATATCTCGATCCTCGTAGTGGATGCCGCGCGCGGGTTCGGCAATGGGCGCTGCCTGCCCGCCGGGCCGTTGCGCGAGCCGGTGGCGGCGGGCATGGCGCGGGCCGACCTGGTCCTGTCGGTCGGGGATGCGGCGGCGCAGGAGGTGTTTGCCAACCGATGGGGAGGCGCCGTCACCGTGCCGCATATCCGCGCGCGGCTGGCGCCGTTGCAGACTGGTATGGACTGGACCGGTGCGCGGGTATTGGCCTTTGCGGGGATCGGTCATCCGGCCAAGTTCTTTGCGACGCTGCGCGCGCTTGGGGCCGAGACGGTGCGCGAGGTGGCGCTGTCCGATCATCAGCCGCTGACGCGGGCGCTGATGGCGCGGTTGCTGCGCGAGGCGGCGCAGAGCGGCGCGCAGCCCGTGACCACGGAAAAGGACGCGGTCCGTCTGCCTGCCGATCTGCGGCGGCAGGTGATGGTGGTGCCGGTGCGGCTCGATGTGGCGGATTGGGGGCCGTTCGACGCGGCGCTGGATCGCTGCGGAATCGGCGGCGCGGCACGCTGAGGCGCCGCGCCGCCCATGCCAGCGCTTACCCGGCCGCCAGCTTCTCGTCGATGATGGCCTTGAGCTCGTCATAGGGCATGTTGGAGTATTTCTGCCCGTCGATGATGAGCGTCGGGGTGGAATTCACCTCGTGCGCCTCGGCGTTTTCCTGGTACCAGCCGACCAGCGCCTGCGCCTTGTCGCGGTCGTTGAGGCAGGTCTCGACCGCGTCGGGTGCGATCCCCGCCACCTTGCCGATGCGGCGCAGGTTGTCGGCGATGGTGGCCGGGTCGCCTTGCGTCCATTCGCGCTGCTGCTCGTAGAGCACGTCGGCGATGCCGAAGAATTTCTCCTCGCCGCCGCAGCGCGCGACCATCGACGCCCAGAGACCGAATCGGTCGAAATACACGTCGCGATAGACGAAACGCACCTTTCCGGTGTCGATATAGTCGGCCTTGAGCTGTTTGAACGGCCCCTTGTGGAAATTGGCGCAATGCGGGCAGGTGAAGGAGGCGTATTCCATAACCGTCACGCTGGCGTCCTCGGGGCCGAGGGCCATTTCGGTGATCTCGGGCGCGGTGGTCGCGGTGCTTTCCTCCTGTGCCTGTGCGGGCGAGATCAGGGTGGCAAGCGCGAGCACGCCCGCAGCGAAGAGATGTTTCATCCGGATGATCCTTTTGTTCGTGTCGGTCTGGTCAATACGTTGCGCGCGAGCCGTTCCAGCGCTGCGCGCAGATCCTTGTCGGCCACCGGGGCGGTCATGTCGTGCGCCCGGGCCGCCACCTCGGGCGGAGGGTCGGCGGGCGCGCGGGTCGGCTCGCGATGCGTGAAATCCGCCTGTCCCTCGGCAAAGCCGGTGGGCGATGTCTGCGTCAGGCGTATGCGCGAGATGGCGTTGTAGCCATAGACCGCGTTGATCCGTTCGCGCAGCGCTTCCTTCTGCATCTCGAGCATGGGGGCCTGTGCGCCTGTGGTGAGGATGGTGAGCGTTGCCCCCATCCCCTGCCGGGCATAGGAAACCTCGACGGGGCGGGCGATGGCGGCGATCGCCTCGCCGGCGATCTCGGGCCAGTGGGTGAGCAGGCGTGACTGCGCAAAGCCGCGCTGTTCCGAGACGCGACGGATGCTCGGCTGCAACAGCGCCGAGGTGCGTTTGAAGCCTCGTGATCCGCGCGCGGCTGCGGCCATGCTTGGCACCCTCCCTCGTGGCGCTAATCTATGTCATGTGGCAGGGGATACCAGACCCGATTGCAGGCGAGGGGATAAACCGTGCGTGAATATGCCGATCCGGACGCCCTGCTAGCGTGGTATGACACTCATGCCCGTGACCTGCCGTGGCGTGTGGGGCCGCGCGACCGGGCAGCCGGGCTTTGGCCCGACCCTTACCGTGTGTGGCTGTCGGAGGTGATGCTGCAACAGACCACGGTGGCCGCCGTGCGCGGCTATTTCGAGCGGTTCACCGCGTTGTGGCCCACCGTCGCCGATCTTGCAGCGGCAGACGATGCGCAGGTGATGGGGGAATGGGCGGGGCTGGGATATTACGCCCGGGCACGCAACCTGTTGAAATGCGCGCGCGTGGTGGTGGCCGATCACGCCGGGCGCTTTCCCGACAATCGTGAGGGCCTGCTGGCGTTGCCCGGCATCGGCCCCTACACCGCCGCCGCGATCGCGGCCATTGCCTTTGACCGGCCAGAGGTGGTGGTGGATGGCAATGTCGAGCGGGTGATGGCGCGGCTGTGGGATATCCGCACGCCGCTGCCCGCCGCCAAGCCGGTGATTCGCGCCGCGGCCGCGCGGCTCACACCAGCGGACCGGTCCGGTGACTACGCGCAGGCGGTGATGGATCTGGGCGCGACGGTCTGCACGCCGCGCGCGCCCGCCTGCGGGGTCTGCCCGTGGATGGCGGCATGCGCGGGCCGCGCGACCGGCGTGGCCGCCGATCTGCCCGCGAAGGCCCCGAAGAAGGCCAAGCCGCTGCGGTTGGGCCATGCCTATGTCGCGCGGCGCAGCGATGGCGCGTGGTTGCTGGAGCGGCGGGCGGAAAGTGGTCTGCTGGGCGGGATGCTGGGTTGGCCGGGCAGCGACTGGGGTATGGATCCCGTCCCCGCCCCGCCGGTCGCTGCGCATTGGCGCGACATTGGTGTCGAGGCGCGGCACACCTTTACCCACTTCCATCTGCGGCTGCGTGTGCATGTCGCCGAAGTGGGGCACGAGGCTGCGCCTGAGCGCGGAGATTTCCTGCCGCCTGCGGCGTTTCGCCCCTCAGAGCTGCCCACCGTGATGCGAAAGGTATTTGACCTTGCGCGGGCGGCATTCGACACTGGGGAGCAGTGACACGCGCAATCGCGAGGACAATCCCATGATACCCGCCGATCAGGTCGCCCGTCTCCAGCGTGCGTTGCCATTCTGGATGTCGTTCCTGCTTGTTCCCGTCGCGCTCCTTGGGGCGCTCCACGGTGGCTGGACGGTGATCCTGCTGCCAGTGGTTACGTGGTATTTCTTTACGCTGCTCGACGCGTTTCTCGGGCTCTACACCGAGAATGCGGATCCGGCGACGCCCGAGGACCGACTGACCTGGTATCGCGCGATCACGCTCGCTTGGGTGCCGGTGCAGTTCGCGCTGCTCTACTGGATGATCTGGTATGTCACCGGGCCGGGGGATGCACATCTCGGGGCGCTGGAGACGATCGTGCTGTTCTTCGGGGTCGGCGTGGTCACCGGCACAGTGGGGATCAATTACAGCCACGAATTGATGCACCAGAAGGATCGTGGCGAGCGGTTCCTCGGCGACGTGCTGCTGGCGATGGTGCTCTATTCGCATTTCCGGTCCGAGCATCTCCTGGTGCATCACCGCTATGTCGGCACGCCGCGCGACCCGGTGACGGCGCGCTATAACGAGGGGTTCCACCGGTTCTTTCCGCGGGTGCTGCGGCAATGCTGGCAATCGGCGTTCCGTGCCGAGCGCGAGAAGCTGGCGCGCAAGGGGCGCGGATGGACCGATGCGCGCAATCCGTTCTGGCGCTACTGGGCCATGCAGGGATTCATGCTGTTGCTGGCGGTTCTGATTGGTGGCGGTGTGGGGTTGCTACTGTTTCTATGGCAGGCCTTCATTGCCGTCTGGCAACTGGAACTGGTGAATTACATCGAGCATTACGGGCTCACACGCAAGCATCTGGGCGATGGCAAGTACGAGCATGTTCAGCCGCGCCACAGCTGGAACGCGGCGCACAAGGCATCGAACTGGCTGCTCATCAACTTGCAACGCCATTCCGACCACCACTACAAGCCTGACCGCCGGTTCCCGCTGTTGCAGAATTACGGAGCGGATGAGGCGCCTCAGCTTCCCCACGGCTACCCGATCATGACGATGGCGGCGATGGTGCCGCGGCTGTGGCGACGGATCATGAACCCGCGCGTGCGGCGCTGGCGGCAGATATACTACCCCGAGATCACCGACTGGCGCGCCTATAACAAGGCGGCCAATCCGATGCCGCGCTGAACTGTCCGGCGGGATCGGCGGTCAGCAGCGTCGGGGTGGAGTATTTGCCCCAAGAAGAAATGGAGGCGTCCCAGAAAGAAGGCCCCCGCCGATCGGGCGGGGGCCTTGCTGTGTCAGAGCTGCGGAGCCGGTGTCACCCTTTGCGCTGCTTGATCGGTTTCCATATCCGCTTGTTGGTGAGGTAGAGCAGCACCGACAGCACGGTGAGGAAGATCACGCCCGTCAGGCCCGCGTCCTTGCGCGCCATCATCTTGGGCTCTGCCGTCCACATCAGGAAGGCGGCAACATCCTCGGCCTCCTGCTCCAGCGTCGCCGCGGTGCCGTCGTCGAATTCGACATCGTCGCCCCAGAGTGGCTGTGCCATGGAAATCCAGCTTCCGGGCACGGTCGGGTGGCCGTGCTCGTCCTTGCACTCATCGGGGTACCCGCCGGCGGTAAAGGCAGAGTTGTAGGAGCCAGGGAAGTCCTCGGGAGCACATTCCGGCGACTCGTGATAGCCGGTCATCAGCGAGTAGATGTACTCCGGTCCGCCCATGCCGTTGAAGAGCTGCGAGAGCCCGGTACCGTAGGGGCCGTGGAACCCGGCGCGCTTTTTCGCCATGAGCGACAGATCGGGTGCGCTTTCCAGCTGCGACATCGGGAAATGATCCGTCGGCTTCGCGGTCCGGAAATCGTCGAGCTCGTCGTCATAGACCTCGAATTGCTCGGCATAAGCGCGCATCTGGTCGGCGGGCAGGTGCGGCCCGCCCTCGTCTGCGAGCGTACGCAGCGGCACGTATTGCAGCCCGTGGCAGGCCGAGCAGACCTGCGTGTAGACCTTGAGGCCACGCTGCAACTGCAACTGGTCGAACTTGCCGAAGGGCCCCTCGAAGGAGAAGGCCACATCCTCGATATGCCCCTCACCTCCGGCGGCGAATGCGCCGCCGGTCGAGAGGGACAGGGCCGCGAGGGCCGCAATGCCTGTTTTTCTGAACATTGTCATCCGTCCTTTCTCATTCGGCGGGCGTTTGGGCCTTGCCATAATGTGCATCGAAATCGTCTTCGATGGTGGCAGGCTGTGCCTCGGGTTTCTCGATTACGCCCAGAAGCGGCAGTATCACCAGGAAGTAGGCGAACCAGTAGGCCGCACCGATGAGCGAGATGATGGAATACGGCGGCTCTGCGGGCATCGCACCGGCCCACATCAGCACCACGAAATCGACGCAGAGCAGCGCGAACCACCATTTGAACATCGGCCGGTACCGTCCCGAGCGCACCGAGGAGGTATCGAGCCACGGCGCCAGCGCCATCACGATGATCGAGCCGAACATCGCCAGCACACCGAAGAACTTGGCGTTGATGATCCCGCCGGTGATCCAGCTTGCGAACATCACCACCCAGACATCGCCGGTAAAGGCGCGCAGGATCGCGTAGAAGGGCAGGAAATACCATTCCGGCACGATATGCGCGGGCGTGAGCAGCGGGTTGGCCTCGATATAGTTGTCGGGATGTCCGAGGTAATTGGGCATGAACCCGACGATAGCGAAGAAGATCACCATGATCACCGCGAGGGCGAAAAGGTCCTTGATCACGAAATAGGGCCAGAACGACACGGTGTCTTTCTGGGCCTCGGCCTTGGAGCCGCGGCGTACGTCCACCCCGGTGGGGTTGTTGTTGCCGGTGGTGTGGAACGCCCAGATATGCAGCGCCACCAGCGCCGCGATCACGAAGGGCAGCAGGTAGTGCAGCGAAAAGAAGCGGTTGAGCGTGGCATTGTCCACCGCCGGTCCGCCCAGAAGCCAAGTCTGGATCGCATCGCCGATGAAGGGAATCGCGCCGAAGAGACCGGTGATCACCGTGGCCCCCCAAAACGACATCTGGCCCCAGGGCAGAACGTAGCCCATGAAGGCGGTGCCCATCATCGCGAGGTAGATCAGCATGCCGATGATCCAGGTGACCTCGCGCGGGGCCTTGTAAGAGCCGTAGTAGAGCCCGCGGAAGATGTGCAGGTAGACCGCGACAAAGAACAGCGAGGCACCGTTCATGTGCAGGTAGCGGATGAAATGCCCGCCATTCACGTTGCGCATGATATGCTCGACCGAGGCAAAGGCCATGTCGACATGCGGCGTGTAATGCATCGCGAGGATGATGCCCGTGACGATCTGCAACACGAGGCAGAAGGTCAGGACGATCCCCCAGATCCACATCCAGTTGAGGTTCTTGGGGGTGGGAATCATGATGGTGTCATAGAGCAGCCCGACGATGGGCAGACGATTGTGCAGCCACTTCTCGCCGTTCGTCTTGGGCTCGTAATGATCGTGTGGAATTCCGGACATGTGCGCGTTTCCTTATCCCAGTTGGATCGTCGTATCGTCGACGAATTCGGCCACGGGAATCCAGAGGTTCTCGGGCGCGGGGCCTTTGCGGATACGTCCCGCGGTGTCGTAGTGAGAGCCGTGGCAGGGGCAGAACCAGCCGCCAAAGTCACCGGCACCATCGCCGATCGGCACGCAGCCCAGATGCGTGCAGACGCCGATCATCACCAGCCATTCGCCCGCCTCGTCGAGGGTGCGGTTCTGGTCGGAGGCGTCGAGCGACATGTCGTTGCGGTTCTGCGCGTTCTGGTCGGGCAGTTGCGACAATTCGACCGCGCGCGCCGCCTCGATCTCTTTCTCGCTGCGGCGGCGGATAAAGACCGGCTTGCCGAGGAACTTGACGCTGATCTGCGTGCCCGGGTCGACCCCGCCCACATCGACGCGGATCGAGGACAAGGCCTGCACATCCGCCGACGGGTTCATCTGGTTGACCAGCGGCCAGATCGCCGCTCCTGTGGTGACGGCACCCGCCCCTGCTGTGGCGTAGTAGAGGAAATCCCTCCGGGTGCCTTCGTGATCTTCTGCGTGGGACACGAGGTTACTCCATTCTGTCAGTGGCGGTCACGGCCTCATGAGGTTTTGTCCGGGGACTCTCCCCGACCTTCACTCTGCGGCTATTTAGCGAGGCTTTGGCAAGGCGTCCAGCCTGCTGCGCCCCAAGATGTGATCGAAGCGCGCTTGTGTCGCGCTTGTCGGTGGGCATTTCCGGGTATAAGGACGCATTAGACGCGTATTCCCTCGTAGTGCAAGGTCCCGGACATGCTCGATTCTATCAAAGTCGCCGCCGCAGCGCTCACGCTGATGGCTACACCTGCCGCCGCCGAACTTGAGTTGAGCCTCTATCTTGGCACGCAGAGCGCCCACAGCGATAGCGACTCGGTGCGCCTGCCGGGGGCGGCCACGCCGGTGAGCCGCGACATCGACTGGCGGGTGAAGCCGTTCGACAACCCGCTCTATTACGGCGGTCGCGCCACGTGGTGGATGCAGAGCGATTTCGGCTTCGGCATCGAGGGCACCCATGCCAAGGCCATCGCCTCGGCCTCTGACCGTGCCGCACTGGGCGTCGACAAGCTCGAATTCACCGATGGGCACAACATCATCACGGCCAACGTGATGAAGCGTTTTCCCGGTGCCTTCGCCAAGACGCCGCGATTCACGCCTTATGTCGGGGCCGGGGTCGGCGTGGCCATCCCGCACGTGGACATCAAGGTGACCGGCGCCACGGGGCGCACCTTTGATTTCGAGGCCACAGGCCCCGCCCTGCGTGGCATCGCCGGGCTGAAATACGCGATTACCGACAAGTGGGCGCTTTTTGGCGAGTACCAGATCACGTGGTCCGACAACGATGCCACCATCGACCCGGACCCGACCGTTGCCGGGCAGAGCGCGGGCAAGCTCAAGACAGAGCTCGTGACCCATGCGGTGAACGTGGGAATCAGCTACAGCTTCTGAGGTATCGCCAGCGGGCCTTGCGACGGCACCGGTCAGGCGGGGGCCGTCGCTGTCATGCTTTCACGCTGCGCAAACGCGGTGAACCAGTCGGCCAGCGCCGGGTGCCCCTGCCGCCAGCCGCGCCCGTCATGGCGGAAATCGAGATATCCCAGCGCGCAGCCCGTGGCGATATGGCCCATGTCCAGCCGACCAGAGAGGTGGCTCATCCACCGCGCTTCGAGCGCATCGAGCGCGCGCGCGATCTTGGCCCATTGCGCCTCGACCCAGGGGGCGTATTGCATGTCTTCGGGGCGAAAGCGGCCCTCATAGGTCATCAGAACGGCAGCTTCCATGATGCCCTCGGCGGTGGCTTCGAGCGTCAGGACTTCCCACAGCCGCGCCTCGGGGTAGAGCCCGGCCC
Source organism: Roseovarius sp. A46 (assembly GCF_004126395.1). Taxonomy (NCBI): domain Bacteria; kingdom Pseudomonadati; phylum Pseudomonadota; class Alphaproteobacteria; order Rhodobacterales; family Roseobacteraceae; genus Roseovarius; species Roseovarius sp. A46. The sequence goes on from NZ_PVWS01000001.1 coordinate 260,451, forward strand.
CCGCGAGGTCATCGAGATATCGGGTGATGACCCGGCTGTCATAGAGTGTGGCGCCGTCCTCGCGCACCAGCGCGGGGATCTTGCCCAGCGGATTGGCCGAGGCGGCGCGCGGATCGGTCTCGATCGGGGTTGTCGCGAGGTTCACCACCTCGACCTGCTGGGCGAGCCCGGTCTCATGCAACAGCACGCGCACCTTGCGCACGAAAGGAGAGAGTGGGGAGGCGATGAGTTGCATGGTTCGGCCCTCTTGCAGGTGTCGCGCAGACGCTAGGCGCGCAGGGCCGGGGTGTAAAGCGCGGCTGGCCGCTAACGGGCCTGCCGTCGCAACAGTCTACAAGGAATGCTGCTCAACACCGGAACCGGCTTTTGAGCGGTATTCTCTAGATCGCCGAGCTGTGACCTTCGGCATTGACCTCGTACGCGTCGAGCTGCCGTGCGATCATCCGGGTGAGCGGGCGTGCCTCCGGCGGGATGAACAGGCCGGTCTCGTCCAGCTTCAGATGACCGGCAAAGGCCCGATCAATCTCTGACAACAGGTCGTGCAGCGCGGCTGGGGCGATGGCGAAATCGCGCGTGATCTCCTCCGCATCGACGTGGAAATCGCACATCAGCATCTCGATCATCCGGCCGCGCATCCGATCCTCGGGCGAGAAGACATGACCGCGCGTGGTGGAAAACCGCCCCTCGCGAATCGCGCCGGTATGGGCCCCGGTGGCGGGTGCGTTCTGTGCGTATCCTTGCGGAAAGCGCGAGATCGAGGATGCGCCGAGACCGATCAGCACATCCGCCGTGTCATCGGTATAGCCTTGGAAATTGCGGCGCAGGCGTCCGGTCTTTTGTGCAATGCTCAGCCCGTCGTCCTTGGTGGCGAAATGGTCGATGCCGATCTCGTCGTACCCGTCCCAGAGAAACAGCCGCCTGGCGGTGTCGAAGAGGGCAAGGCGTTCCTGCGGGGTGGGCAGAGCGTCCGAAGGGATCATCTGCTGGCGCTTGGCCATCCACGGCACATGCGCATAGCCGTAGAGCGCCACACGGTCAGGGTTGAGCGACAGGAGCTTCTGCACGCTCTCGGTGATTCGCGCCTTGGTCTGGTGCGGCAGACCGTAGAGAATGTCGGCATTGAGGCTCGCCACGCCCCTTGCACGGATTTCCTCGGTAGCCCAACGAGTGATGTCGTAGCTTTGCAGGCGACCGATGCTTTTCTGGATGTCCTCGTCGAAATCCTGCACTCCGATGGAGGCTCGGTTCATGCCTGCCGCGGCGAGCGCGTCGAGGCGCGGCCCGTCGATCTCGTTGGGGTCGATCTCGACCGAGAACTCTGTGGCCTCGGTGAACGGCGCAATCTCGCGAATCGCCCCCGCCAGCTCGGTCATCATCGACGGCTGCAAAAGCGTGGGCGTGCCACCGCCCCAGTGCAGCCGCGAGAGCCGCACACCATCGGGCAGCAGGCGCCCCAGCATGGCGATCTCGGTCTTGAGCGTCTCGAGATAGGCGATCACCGGCGCATCGCTCTGGGTGCCTTGCGTGCGACAAGCGCAGAACCAGCACAGCCTGCGGCAGAAGGGCACGTGCACGTAGAGCGATACCTCGGAGCCAGCCGGGATGGCGGCTATCCAGTCGGTGAAGTCACCAGACGCCACCGACCGGCTGAAATGCGGCGCGGTGGGGTAGCTGGTGTAGCGAGGCACCTTGGCATCAAAAAGACCCAGGCGGGCGAGTTCGGTTTGCGTATCCATGTGCCGACGTTTACAGTCCGAAAACGTAAACTCCTTGACCCAGATCAACCCTTGGATGGCAAAGTTGGCGATCAGCGAAAAAATCGCGCATTGCGCGCCAGTGGATTGCGGCGACTGCCCGATCCGACACCGCGCCGTCTGTGCACGGTGCGAGTCTGACGAGCTCGAGTTGCTCGAGCAGATCAAGTATTATCGCAACTTCGAGGCCGGGCAGACGGTTATCTGGTCCGGGGACCAGATGGATTTCGTTGCCTCCGTCGTTTCGGGGATCGCCACGCTCACGCAGACGATGGAGGACGGGCGCACGCAGATGGTGGGCCTGCTTCTGCCCAGCGATTTCGTGGGTCGCCCGGGGCGCGAGTGCGCCACCTATGACGTGGTCGCAACCACGGACATGGTGATGTGCTGTTTTCGCCGCAAACCGTTCGAACAGATGATGGTTCGCACGCCCCACATCGCGCAGCGTCTGCTCGAAATGACGCTCGACGAGCTGGACGCGGCGCGCGAATGGATGCTGGTGCTGGGCCGCAAGACCGCACGGGAAAAGATCGCCTCGCTCATCGCGATCATCGCGCGGCGCGACGCCGCGCTCTCGATGCAGGGGATGCGCGGCCCGCTGGTCTTTGACCTGCCGCTCACGCGCGAGGCGATGGCCGATTACCTCGGCCTCACGCTGGAAACCGTCAGCCGCCAGGTCTCGGCGCTCAAGAAGGACGGGGTGATCTCGCTTGAGGGCAAGCGCCGGGTGACCATCCCCGACATGGGCCGCCTGCTGGAAGAGGCGGGCGACGACAGCGATGGCGGGCTGCTGGTCTGAGGTCATTGGTTCAGCCGGGGCCGAATCAGGGCCAAGAGATTGGTTAACAACCCAAAATGCCTGTCTGCATCGCGTCGGTAAACCGGCTGTATCGCGTCGGTATTTCTGTCGATGCCGTCGAGGTTAACAGATCGGTCGAAGCAGCCGCCTGCTCAGACCGGTCTGCGCCCCGATGACACCGATGGCGATCCCGGTGGAAAGTCTCAGGAGACGGGCAGGGGTGGTTTCACAGGCGGGGGATGGTCGGAAAGGCGCGACGGGACCGGCCCCGCCTTTCCCGACCAGAAGCCCGCTGGGTCAATGCGCCATGAACACCGGCACCGTGGCCTGTTCCAGCATGTAGCGCGTGGCCCCGCCGAAGATTGCCTCGCGAAAGCGCGAATGGCCATAAGCCCCCATCACCACCATGTCGGCGTCCATGTCCGTCATGTGGCGCAAGAGCACATCCGAGACCCGCGGCAACGAGCGCGACAGCACGTCGATCTCGGTCTTGACCCCGTGGCGCGCGAGATACTGCGCCAGAAGCCCGCCGGGATCGGAGCGGTTCGGCCCGTGCATGGGCGGGTCGATCACCACCACATGCACCGTCTCTGCCATGCGCAGGAGTGGTATCGCGGCCCGCGTGGCGGCGAGCGCCTCGGGGCTCTCGTTCCAGCCCAGAAGTATGCGCCGTGGGTTCGGTGTCGGGGCGCCCTTGGCGGGCGCGACGAGAACCGGCGTGCGCCCCTCGAAGAGTGCCGATTCGGTTACCGCCTCGAGTTCGGCACCGCGCCCCTCGCCATAGGGCTGCGGCAAAGTGACCAGATCCGAAAATCGCGCCCGCGCCGCGACATGGCGTCCGATATCGGCAAGCTGTGCCACGCCCATCTCGGCGGCCCAGCGAATCGTGCTCTTGTCGAGACGCGCGCGCACCAGCCGGTCGATCTCTTCGGCGTCTTCCTGGGCACGGCTGATTGTCTCCTGGAGCACAACCGCGCTTGCGCCGGCGTAGTAATAGCCTGTCTGGCTTCGGTCGACGCCCAGGCAGAGCGCATCGAGATGCGCGTCATTGGCTTCGGCCACGGCGATGGCATGGGTGAGGGTCTCATCGACCAGCGCCGGGTCGGTCAGTACCGTGAATAGGCTGTTATAGGTCATCGTGCATTTCCCTGAATCCGCTTCGATATGACCACATTAGGGGCATGAGGGGCGGGACGCATTGACGCGGATCAAGCGCCGGTGCGTGCCGTTTTGACACAGATCAAGGTTTGTTGACTCGGGTGCTCCCATTAAGTGCAAAGTCAAACGTGCGTGCGCCGGTCATGGCGAGTCGCGCGGTCGAAGACGAAGGGACGCAACATGACGAATTACATCAAGCTGATTGCGCTTGGCCTGATAACGCTCTTCGCGTTGATCGCTGCCAACTACGCGCGCGATCTGGCCTATCTGGTAAATGCGCTTACCGTGGCGCTGATCTCCGGCGGGCTGTTTCTGTGGGTGCTCAAGCACACCGACGAGCCGCAGGCGCGGGTCGATCTGTCCGGCGAATACATGGACGGCGTGGTGCGCGCCGGGGTCGTTGCGACCGCCCTTTGGGGCGTCGTCGGCTTTCTCGCGGGCACGTTCATCGCCTTTCAGCTCGCCTTTCCCGAGCTCAATTTCGAGTGGGCGCAGGGCTATGCCAATTTTGGGCGGCTGCGTCCGCTGCACACATCCGCGGTGATCTTCGCCTTTGGCGGCAACGCGCTCATTGCCACGTCTTTCTACGTGGTGCAGCGCACCTCGGCGGCGCGGCTGTGGGGCGGCAACCTCGCGTGGTTCGTGTTCTGGGGCTATCAGATTGTCATCGTTCTGGCCGCCACCGGTTACCTGCTGGGTGCCACCCAATCCAAGGAATACGCCGAGCCGGAATGGTACGTTGACTGGTGGCTGACCATCGTCTGGCTTGCCTATCTCGCGGTGTTCCTCGGCACGATCGTCAAGAGGAAAGAGCCGCATATCTATGTGGCCAACTGGTTTTATCTGTCATTCATCATAACGGTGGCGATGCTGCACGTCGTCAACAACCTGTCGATTCCGGTCTCGATCTGGGGCTCCAAATCGGTCCAGGTGTTTGCGGGTGTGCAGGACGCGATGGTGCAGTGGTGGTACGGCCACAACGCCGTGGGCTTCTTCCTCACCGCCGGGTTCCTTGGGATGATGTACTACTTCGTCCCGAAACAGGCAGAACGCCCGGTGTTCAGCTACAAGCTGTCGATCATCCACTTCTGGGCACTTATCTTCATCTATATCTGGGCTGGTCCGCACCACCTGCACTACACGGCGCTGCCCGACTGGGCCTCGACGCTGGGCATGGTGTTCTCGATCGTGCTGTGGATGCCGTCCTGGGGCGGGATGATCAACGGCCTGATGACGCTCTCGGGCGCATGGGACAAGCTGCGCACCGATCCGATTATCCGGATGATGGTGATCTCCATCGGTTTTTACGGCATGTCCACCTTCGAGGGGCCGATGATGTCCATCCGCGCGGTCAACTCGCTGTCGCACTATACCGACTGGACGATCGGGCACGTGCACTCGGGTGCGCTTGGCTGGAACGGCATGATCACCTTCGGTGCGCTCTACTTCCTGGTGCCAAAACTGTGGAACCGCGAGCGGCTTTACAGCCTGAGCCTCGTGAGCTGGCACTTCTGGCTCGCCACGATCGGCATCATTCTCTACGCCGCCGCCATGTGGGTGACGGGGATCATGGAGGGCCTGATGTGGCGCGAGGTGGATGCGAACGGCTTCCTTGTGAACTCTTTCGCCGACACCGTGGCCGCGAAACTGCCGATGTATATCGTGCGCGGTCTGGGCGGGGTGCTCTACGTCACCGGTGCCGTGATCATGTGCTACAACCTCTGGATGACTGTGAAGCGTTCGCCGGCCGTTGAGGCCACGAACAGCACAGTCCCGGCTGAATAAGGAGGGCCGGAGAGATGGCAATTCTGGACAAACACGCAATCCTGGAAAAGAACGTCACGCTTCTGGCGATCTTTGCCTTCCTCGTGGTCACCATCGGGGGGATCGTGCAGATCGCCCCGCTGTTCTGGCTCGAGAACACCATCGAGGACGTGGAGGGCATGCGCCCCTACTCGCCGCTGGAGCTGGCCGGGCGCGACATCTACGTCCGCGAGGGCTGTTACGTCTGCCACAGCCAGATGGTGCGCCCGATGCGCGACGAGGTCGAACGCTACGGCCATTACAGCCTCGCTGCGGAGTCGAAATACGACCACCCGTTCCAGTGGGGTTCCAAGCGCACGGGGCCTGACCTCGCGCGCGTCGGCGGGCGCTACTCGGACGCATGGCACGTCGATCACCTGCGCGATCCACAAGCGGTGGTGCCCGAATCGGTGATGCCGAAATACGGCTTCCTCGAGGATCGGCTGATCGACGGCGAACACGTCGCCGACCTGCTCGAGACACACAGCCTCGTGGGCGTGCCCTATACCGACGAGATGATCGAGAACGCGGTGGCAGACTTCCGGGCGCAGGCCGATCCGGACGCCGATACCGAGGGGCTGCTCGCGCGTTACCCCAAGGCGCAGGTGCGCAATTTCGACAGCCGCCCCGGCATCTCGGAGAGCGACGCGCTGATCGCCTACCTGCAGATGCTGGGCACGCTGGTCGATTTCTCGACCTTCACCCCCGTTGCAAGCCGCTGAGGAGGACAGAAGATGGAAACCTATTCCCTGCTGCGCCAATTCGCCGATAGCTGGATGTTGCTGGTGCTCTTTGCCTTCTTCATCGGGGTAGTCATCTGGGTGTTCCGCCCCGGCGCCACGAAGAAATACGAGAACCCGGCGAACATCCCCTTCCGGCACGAAGACAAACCGGCATCCGATCGCGATGCCGACGCCAAGGAGGCGTAAGACATGGCCAAGAAACCGACCGATAAACAGGAACCGGATACCACCGGCCACGAGTGGGACGGGATCAAGGAATACAACAATCCCCTTCCGCGCTGGTGGGTATGGGTGTTCTACGCCACCATCATCTGGGGGATCTGGTACGTGATCGCCTATCCCGCATGGCCGCTCATCAACGAGGCGACGGCGGGCTACAAGGGCTGGTCCACCCGCGCCAACGTGGCCGCCGAGATCGAGGCCGCAAAAGAGGCCAATGCCGAGATCAATACCCGGCTGGCGTCGGTTGAACTCGAAGAAATCCCGACGGACGAGGAGCTCAACAGCTATGCCGTCTCTGCCGGGGCCGCGGTTTTTCGCACTTGGTGCGCGCAATGCCACGGCTCGGGCGCGGCGGGCGTGAAGGCGGGCGGCTATCCCAACCTGCTGGACAATGCCTGGCTCTGGGGTGGCACGCTGGACGATATTCACTACACCATCGCTCACGGTATCCGCAACGACGAGGACCCGGATGCGCGCTGGTCGCAGATGCCCGCCTTCGGTGACATCCTCGACAGCGAATCGATCGACCAGGTGGTGAATTACGTGATGTCGCTCTCGGGCGCGCCGCAGGACGCCACGGCCGCTGCGGCAGGCGAGGAGATATTCCTCGACAATTGCGCGGCCTGCCATGGCGACGCGGGTGGGGGCGACATCTACCAGGGTGCCCCGAACCTCGCCGACGCCATCTGGCTCTATGGTGGGGATTACGACACGATCCGCGAGACCGTGACCAATTCGCGCTTTGGCATCATGCCGCCGATGGGTGGGGCCGACCTCAGCGAGGCCGAGACGCGCGCCGTTGCCGTCTATGTCCACCAACTGGGCGGCGGTCAGTAAGCGCAAAGAGATACCCCGGGCCCGTTCCTGGGCCCGGGGTAAGGTGCCGGTCCTTCCGTCCTGTTCGCGCGTTTCCAGGGAGGGCCGGCACCGATAACGTCGGCTGAAGAGACGCCATGTCAACCTCGGGCCCCGTTTCGGGGCCCTTGTCATGTGCGGGTCAGACCCTGCGACGGGCGATGAGGTGGGCCTCCAGCTCTGCACTGTCGCGCTGGTCCGAGCGTTCCGCCAAGGGCCGGTGGGGCCGGTTTTGATGGCGGTGACGCGCACCGTTCGCGGTGTCGGTGCGAGTGGCGATATTGAAAGTATTTGCCAGAATTCCAAGCATGATCGTGTCCTTTCATCTGCTGCTGTTCTGCCATTTAATATGGGGAAATGTGGCTCCTCACGCGACTCTGGAAAATTTTCGACCCGTAAGGTAGGCTTACATCATGGATTGGCATACCCTTCCTTCTCTGACCGCGCTGCGCGCTTTCGCGGCCTTGGCCGAGACCGGCAGCACCGCCGCCGCCGGCGCGCGGCTAAACGTGAGCCACGCCGCCGTCAGCCAACAGGTCAGGCAGCTTGAGGCGCATCTGGGCGTGGCGCTTGTCGACCGGTCGGGGCGGCAGTCACGGTTGACGGCGGAGGGACGTGACCTTGCTGATGCGCTGAGCCTCGGGTTCGGGGCTATTGCCCGTGCGGTCGAGGCGCTGACCGGTGCTGATGCCGAGCGCCCGCTGCAGATATCGACGACGCCGAGTTTTGCCGCGCACTGGCTCATGCCCTGCCTCAGCGAGTTCCGGCAGGCGCATCCGCAAATCGACCTGATGATCGACCCGACTCCAAGAATCGTCGAGTTGGAGCCGGGTGGCATCGACATCGCCGTGCGGTATGGCACGGGGCACTGGCCGGGGCTGGAGGCGGAGTTGCTGTTTCGCTCGCCCATCGTCGCCGTGGCTGCGCCGCACCTGGTCGAAGACAAGCGGATCGAATGCCCCGCGGACCTTGCCGACCTGCCTTGGTTGCAGGAATTCGGCACCAACGAGGCGAGCGACTGGCTGCGTCGGCGGGGCGTGGTCAAGGAACGTGCCGCCGGGCTGGTGCAGGTGCCGGGTAACCTGTTGCTCGACGGGTTGCGCAACGGGCAGGGCGTGGCGGTGACGGTGCGCGAATGGGTGCGTCAGGATATCACATCCGGTCGATTGCGGCTTTTGTTCGAGGATCAAGAGGAGGCGGGCTATCATGTTGTTACGCGCCCCGGCGTGCTGCGTCCGCCTGCAAAGGCTTTCGTTACGTGGCTACGGCGGCAGGCGCGAAAGACGGTGCCGCTCAAAGAGTTGTCCGTGAGCAAGACGCAAGCGAAATAGATCGATTCAGGAGTCAGGATTGATGCAGGTCAAAGTTTCGGGCCCCGCATCCTGTCAAAAGACGATCAACAGATGCAAGATATCGGAGTGTCTCCGTGGCCGATTCCCAGCCTAATGCCCCCCAATCCCTCTATGCCGCGCGTGAGCCGGTCTTTCCCAGGAAGGTGTACGGCAAGTTCCGCAACCTGAAATGGGTGATCATGGCCGTCACCCTCGGCATCTATTACCTCACCCCGTGGATTCGCTGGGACCGGGGGCCGAGTCTTCCGGATCAGGCAGTTCTGCTCGATCTGGCTGAGCGGCGGTTCTTCTTCTTCTGGATCGAGATCTGGCCGCATGAATTCTACTTCGTTGCCGGCCTGCTGGTGATGGCTGGCCTGGGGCTGTTCCTGTTCACCTCGGCGCTTGGCCGGGTGTGGTGCGGCTATGCCTGCCCGCAGACCGTCTGGACCGATCTGTTTATCCTGGTGGAACGCTGGATCGAGGGTGATCGCAATGCCCGGCTGCGCCTGCACAGGCAGAAGAAATGGGATGTCCGCAAGGCGCGGCTGCGAGTGACCAAATGGATCACCTGGGCCTTGATCGCGGTGGCGACGGGGGGCGCGTGGGTGTTTTATTTCACGGATGCACCAACGCTTCTGGTCGACCTGTTCACGCTCGACGCGCATCCCATCGCCTATACCACCATCGCCGTTCTGACCGGCACGACCTTTTTCTTCGGCGGTTTCGCGCGCGAACAGATCTGCATCTATGCCTGCCCCTGGCCGCGCATTCAGGCCGCGATGATGGACGAGGACACGCTGACCGTGGGCTACCGCGAATGGCGTGGCGAGCCGCGCAAGAACTCCGAAGCCGTGAAAGCCGGGGCCACGCAGGGTGACTGCATCGACTGCATGGCCTGCGTCAACGTCTGCCCCGTGGGCATCGACATCCGCGATGGCCAGCAGCTTGAATGCATCACCTGTGCGCTGTGCATCGACGCCTGCGACGACGTGATGGCCAGGATTGGCAAGCCGCGCGGGTTAATCGACTACATGGCGTTCACCGACGAGGAGCGCGAGCGCGCGGGCCAGCCGCCCAAACCGATCTGGAAGCACGTTTTCCGCCCGCGCACCATTCTCTATACGGCGCTTTGGTCGCTGGTGGGGCTGGGTCTTGTCTTTGCGCTGTTCATCCGCTCCGACATCGACCTGACGGTGGCGCCGGTGCGCAACCCGACCTATGTCACCCTGTCGGATGGCGAAATCCGCAATATCTACGAGGTGCGCCTGCGCAACATGAAGCACGAGCCGACGCGCTTTAAATTCAGCGTGAAGGGCGATCCGACGCTGTTCATCACGTTGGAGGGAACGCCCTACACTTCGGTCGAGGTGGCCCCCGACGAGATGAAGCTTCAGCGTGTCTACGTCACCGCACCGCCGAATTCGGCCCCGGCACAGGCCGAGAGTACCGATATCCGCATCTGGGTCGAGGATACCGGCAGCGGCACGCGCGATTACAAGGACACGGTCTTCAACGGACGGGGGCAATGATGGCGGAACGACAGATCACCGGGCGGCACGTGCTGATAGGCTTCGTGGCGGCCTTCAGCGTCATCATCGGGGTCAATCTCGTGCTGGCCTATTCGGCGGTGCGCACCTTTCCCGGGCTGGAGGTGAGAAACGGCTATATCGCCAGCCAGACCTTCAACGAGCGCAAGACCGCGCAGGAGGCGCTGGGCTGGATCCTGGCCGCCGAGGCGCAGGACGGGCTTTTGTCGCTGCGCTTCACCGACGAGAGCGGGCGGCCCGTAAGACCCGCGAGCGTCGAGGCGACGGTGGGCCGGGCAACCGAGGATCACGAGGATATCTCGGCCCGGCTCACCTATACCGGGCAGGCCTTCGAAGCACCCGTTGCGCTGGGAGCAGGAAAGTGGATCCTTCGGCTGAGAGCCTATTCCGCCGACGGAACCCTGTTCCAGCAGCGCCGCGAGATCCTGATGGATCGAGGCTAGGGGATGACCGCCACGATGCGCCCTGCACCTTCGGCCTGTCCGGCCTGCGCCGCCGCCCCGGCGGCCGAGGCGCTGGCCGCGCGCGACCTGCCCGACGCCCGGATCGCCCTGTCGCTGCCGACGATCCATTGCGCGGCCTGCATCTCGAAGATCGAGAGCGCACTGGACGCGCACCCGCAGGTGCGCTCGGCGCGGGTCAACCTCACCCTCAAACGGGCCAGCATCGACGCCGCCCCCGGCGTTACGGCGGATGAGATGCGCGCGCTTGTCGAGCGGCTGGGCTACGAGGCGCACGAGCTTGACGCCGGCACGCTCAACGCCACCGCAACCGACAAGGCGGGTCGTGATCTCTTGATGCGGCTGGCGGTGGCGGGATTTGCCGCGATGAACGTCATGCTTTTGTCGATCTCGGTCTGGTCCGGGGCCGATGCCGCGACGCGCGACCTGTTTCACTGGATATCCGCCGCGATCACCCTGCCTGCCATCGCGTTTTCGGGCATGCCATTCTTTCGCAATGCATGGGCTGCGCTGCGGCAGGGGCGGCTCAACATGGACGTGCCGATCACGCTGGCGATCGTTCTGGCGGTGATCACCTCGCTGTGGGAAACCTCGCTCTCGGGCGAGCACGCCTATTTCGACGCGGCCATCGCGCTCACCTTCTTCCTGCTTGCCGGGCGTTATCTCGATCATCGCACCCGTGCCATCGCGCGCTCTGCCGCCGAGGAGCTGACCGCGCTCGAAGTACCACGCGCGACGCGGTTGCACGATGGCGAGGAAGAGGTTGTCAGCGTCTCGGAGCTTGCGGCGGGCGATCTGGTCCTCGTGCGCCCCGGCGGGCGGATGCCGGTGGATGGCGAGATCGTCGGCGGCACGTCGGAGATCGACCGCTCTCTCCTGACCGGAGAGACGCGGCCCGTTTTTGCGGGAGAGGGGCAGGCGGTGAGCGCCGGAGAGGTGAACCTTACCGGGCCGCTCACCATCCGTGCCACCGCCGTTGGTGCCGAGACATCGCTGCACCGCATGGCCGACCTGGTGGCGATCGCGGAATCGGGGCGCTCGCGCTACACCTCGCTCGCTGATCGCGCGGCCAAGCTCTATGCGCCCGGGGTGCATATCCTGGCGGGCCTGAGTTTCCTCGGCTGGTATCTCTATACGTGGGATTTGCGCACCGCGCTCAACATTGCCGCAGCCGTGCTCATCATCACATGTCCCTGCGCGCTGGGCCTTGCCGTTCCGGCGGTGACGACGGCGGCGTCGGGGCGGCTTTTCCGGCGCGGCATGCTCATCAAGCACGAAACCGCGCTGGAGCGGTTGGCGCAGGTGGACACGGTGGTGTTCGACAAGACCGGCACGCTGACCGCCGGCACCCCGCGACTCGAGGCACCGGGGGCGGTCCCGCCGGAGGCGATGGCGGTGGCGCGCGCGCTGGCCGAGGGCTCGTCGCACCCGCTGGCCCGCGCGATCGCCGAGGCCGCGCGCGAGGCAGGTGTCGCGGCAGCGAAGGTGAGCGACGTGACAGAGGTGCCGGGCTACGGCACCAAGGGCCGTTACGAGGGCCGCGAGGTGCGGCTCGGGCGGGCAAGCTGGACGGGCGCCGCGCCGCGGGCGCAAACCGCGAGTTTCCTCGATATGGGCGGGGGCGGGCCGGTGGCGTTTCCATTCACCGATGCGCTGCGCCCCGGTGCGCAAGAGGCGGTCGCGGCGCTGGTGGCCGATGGCAAGCGGGTGATCCTGATGTCGGGCGATACCGAACCGGCGGTCGCCGCTCTCGCGGATCGGCTCGGGATCAAGGAATGGACCGCCGAGGCGCTGCCCGCAGACAAGGCGGCGCGCGTCGACGCGCTGGGCGCCGAGGGCGGGCATGTGCTGATGGTGGGTGACGGGCTCAACGACACCGCTGCGCTCGCCGCCGCGCATGTCTCGATCTCGCCCGCATCGGCGCTCGATGCCGCGCGGGTCGCGTCGGATATCGTGCTGCTGGGCAATGACCTGTCGCCCATCGGTGCGGCCTGTGTGACGGCGCGCTCGGCGACGCGGCGCATTCGCGAAAACTTCAGGATTGCGACGGTTTACAACATCGTCGCCGTGCCGCTGGCGGTGGCCGGACTCGCCACGCCACTGATCGCGGCCTTGGCCATGTCGGCGAGTTCGATTACCGTGTCGCTGAACGCGCTGCGATTGAGGTGAGCGATGAACGTGCTGGCCTATCTCATCCCGATTTCGCTGATCCTTGGCGGTCTGGGGCTGGTGTTCTTCATCTACACGGTGCGGTCCAACCAGTATGACGACCCCGAGGGCGATGCCCGGCGCATCCTGACGGATGACTGGGACGAACACCCCAAGCCCTGACCACCGAGGATCGCGCTGCGGACGGTATCGCCGTGCGCCCCCCGTCCCGCAGGCTGACCGGCGCGGCGACGTGGACAAGCGTGCCCGATCCGGACTAAACGGTGAGGCATTCCGTCAGCCCCGGCGCGTGGCCGCCATCCGGGGACCGTGGCGAGCCAGTCGGGGCGGACCGGGGAGACCGTTATGGGGTATGTGACACAGATTCTCGAGGTCCTCTCGCTCGTCTTCGTGTTCCTTCTGGGGACGGCGGCGCTGGTGGTGCTGCTCTTTTACGTCATAGACCGTACGCAGACCGGCGACGCGATTCGCCGGAACTACCCGGTGATCGGGCGGTTCCGGGGGCTGTTCACAAAACTGGGCGAATTCTTTCGTCAGTATTTCTTTGCGATGGACCGCGAGGAAATGCCCTTCAACCGTGCGCAACGGGATTGGGTGGCGCATGCGACCAAGCACAAGGGCAATACCATCGCCTTTGGCTCGACCCGCAATCTCCACGTGCCCGGCACGCCCATATTCGTGCCGGCGGTGTTCCCGCCGCTCGACGACCAGTTTGCCACCACCGAACCGATGGAGATCGGGCCGGGCGCGGCGATTCCCTACAAGGCGAAGTCGATCTTCAACATTTCCGGCATGAGCTATGGCGCGATCTCGCGCCCCGCTGTCGAGGCGCTGAGCCGGGGGGCGGCACGGGCGGGCATCTGGCTCAATACCGGTGAGGGCGGGGTCAGCCCCTATCACCTGACCGGAGGGTGCGACCTTGTCTACCAGATCGGCACCGCGAAATACGGCGTGCGCGACGCCGGGGGGCAACTCTCCGATGACAGGTTGCGCGAGGTTTCGGACAACCCGTGCATCAAGATGTTCGAGATCAAGCTGGCGCAGGGTGCCAAGCCCGGCAAGGGTGGCATCCTGCCCGGTGCCAAGGTCAATGGCGAGATCGCGCGCATCCGCGGCATTGCCGAGGGGCAGGACAGCATTTCGCCCAACCGGCACGCAGAGATCGACGATTTCGGCGACCTTCTGGACATGATTTGCCACATCCGCCGCGTTACCGGCCGGCCCGTCGGCTTCAAGACGGTGATCGGCACGTCGCAGGCATGGGAGCCATTCTTCGAGCTGGTGGCTGCGCGCGGGGCAGAGTGCGCGCCGGATTTCATCACCATAGACGGCGGCGAGGGGGGAACCGGGGCCGCCCCGATGCCGCTGATGGACCTCGTGGGCATGCCGCTGCGCGACGCGCTGCCGCGCATGGTGGATCTGCGCGACCGTTACGGTCTCAAGGACCGGATCCGCATGATTGCCAGCGGTAAGCTGGTCAATCCCGGCGACGTGGCCTGGGCGCTCTGCGCCGGGGCCGATTTCGTGACCTCGGCGCGCGGCTTCATGTTCAGCCTCGGCTGCATCCAGGCGCTCAAGTGCAACCGTAACACCTGTCCCACAGGCATCACCACCCACGATCCGTATCTTCAGCGCGGCCTCGTGGTCGAGGACAAGTATGCCAAGGTTGCAAACTATGCCAAGTCCATCATCAATGAGGTCGAGACCATCGCCCATTCCGTCGGCGTGGCCGAACCACGGCAGATGCGGCGGCGGCACGTGCGGCTGGTGCAGGCCAACGGCACCTCGATCCGCTTCAACGAGATCCGCCCGAGTTACAGCCCGGACGCGCCATTGTGATCGCCGACGGTGAAACCCGCGGCTGGTTTGGCGCGTGTCTGCCCCTATATGCCGTTTAACGGATGAGGAGGACGTAATGGCCTATCGCTGGAAGAATGACCTGCGCGAGTGTGACGTGACGCCGGAGCAGGTGTGGCTCGACCGACGGGCCGTGATCGCCGGGGCGGCGGGGCTCGGTCTTCTCGGAGCCAGCGATGCCGCGCGGGCCGAGACGCTCGAGCCCAACGACTGGGAGGACATCACCTCCTACAACAATTACTATGAGTTCGGCACCGACAAGGGCGACCCGGCGCGCCATGCGCACCGGCTGACCATCGAGCCGTGGAACGTGCGTATCGACGGGTTGGTGGACCGCCCCGGCGACTATGCCTTCGAGGACATCATGGCGAAGATGACGGTGGAGGAGCGCCTCTACCGTTTCCGCTGCGTCGAGGCATGGTCGATGGTGGTGCCGTGGAACGGGTTCGAGCTCGCCGACCTGCTGGCGATGGCGGGCGTGCAGTCAGGCGCGAAATACGTGGCCTTCGAGACGGTGCTGCGCGAGGACGAGATGCCCGGCGTGGCCTACCCGGTGCTCGACTGGCCCTATGTCGAGGGGCTGCGGCTCGATGAGGCGATGCATCCGCTCACCATCATGGCGACGGGCATATATGGCCGCGACATCCCAAAGCAGAACGGCGCGCCGCTGCGTCTTGTCGTGCCATGGAAATACGGCTTCAAGTCGATCAAGTCGGTGGTGCGCATCACGCTGACCGACAGTGAGCCGCCGACAAGCTGGAACAAGGCCAACCCGCGCGAATACGGCTTCTACTCCAACGTCAACCCGGAGGTGGACCACCCACGCTGGAGCCAGGCCACAGAGCGGCGAATCGGCGGCGGGCTGTTCTCGTCGCGCACCCCGACGCTCATGTTCAACGGCTATGGCGACGAGGTGGCTAGCCTTTACAAGGGCATGGACCTCAAGAAGCACTTCTGATGTGGGCTGACCGGATCAACGGCCCGGCGCGCCGCGTTCCGGTCTGGGCGCTGTGGGTCATCGGTCTCGCGCCGGCGGTTTGGTTCTTCTACCTCGGGCTGACCGGCGGGCTCGGTGCCGAGCCGATCAAGGCGCTGGAGCGTGAACTGGGCCTGGTGGCGCTTCAGTTGCTGGTGGCCACACTCGCGATTACGCCGCTGCGGCGGCACCTCGGCATCAATCTCATACGCTTTCGCCGGGCGCTCGGGCTTCTGGCGTTTACTTATGTGAGCCTGCATCTCGCGGTCTGGCTCCTGCTCGACGTGCAGGATGCCGCCCGCATCTGGGCCGATATCGTCAAGCGCCCGTTCGTGACCGTGGGCTTTACCGCTTTCCTGTTGATGATTCCGCTGGCGCTGACGTCGAATGACCTGTCGCTGCGCCGCCTCGGCCCGCGCTGGCGGAGGCTGCATCGGTTGACCTATGCGGTGGTTATCCTCGGGGCGGTGCATTTCATCTGGCTCTCCAAGGGTTTTCAGTTCGAGCCGCTGATCTATCTCGGGGCGATTCTCGGCCTGCTGGCGCTACGGCTCCGGCGCTCGCGGGGGCCGCAGCGCGTCTGAGTCGGCCGAACGCGGGCCTTTCTGGGGGTAACCCTGTGGATAACCGTCGAGCCGGGCTCGGGGAAGCGAGAGCGTCAGAAACAAAGTTGCGCAAGAGCACTCAAAAGCGACGCAAGAGACCCGTAACCCACTCATTTCGCGCGAAATAGGGGCGGATGAAGAAAAAATGACGAAAGGCGAAAAAGGGGGTTGCGGGTCTCGGGCGCTATCCGTAAACAGCCCCTCACCGGCGGCGCTGAGGCGCATGTCGGTGGGCCGACCGGACTGACGAAGCAGCCGCTTCCGAAGAAAGCGAGGCAAAAACACCGAGGTAGGATCGGCGGGTTGGGCCAAGAAAATGGCGCACTCTGGTTGGTTTTGTCTCGTGCTCTTTGACATGATTGATATCTGAAGAGATATGTGGGCGGTTTGGTCTGTTTCGACGGACGGACGTCTGTATATCAACGCCGGTAGGGTCCTTGTGATC